>NZ_JAAEDR010000016.1:0-122884 GCF_013344995.1 Snodgrassella sp. ESL0304 | reverse complement strand
CAGACCGGCAGCCACATTAGTAATCTTCTGCGCCTGATTGGTACCATGGCTGGCATCATAGGCACCGGAACCATCGGCATTGTTTTTCCATTGCAGTGCATCAGACTGCAAAGCAGAAACATTGCTGTTCAGTGTGCTGATATTACTATTAACATTGCTCATATCACCGACTTTGCTTACAGCAGTAGACAACGAGCTTAAACCAGTGGTTGTAACACTGGCCAGATTTTTCATCTGTGCCACATTCACCGCATCGGTATCGTTTGTACCTGCTGCCAGACCGGTTAACTGACGGGTTATTCCGCTGCCTGCATTACCAATAGCAACAGCACCTGCGGTGCTGGTCCAGGTCGGATTATTCGCAGCAGAATTTGTACCAGTAGGGTCAAAGCCGGTTTTTCCTTTCTCAATATCGGCAACTGATCCGCTGCCCAGAGCGACACCTGCGTCTACAATAGTCTTAGCACTGGTACCTATTGCAATACCACTGGCATTGCTAACGCTGACAGAGTTACCAATAGCAATTGCATCAGTAGCATTGGCACCTGAACTTGTGTTATTACCAATAATTAAGCCACGAGCGGCATTAACCGTGTTATCATTGCCCAGAATCAGGCCACGAGTGGCCGTGACGGTATTATCATTACCAAAAACCAAATCTTTGGCTGAACTAACAGTATTATCATTACCAAAAACCAAATCTTTGGCTGAACTAACAGTATTGTTATTACCAACAATACGGATATTATTTACGCCTTCAGTTGTACCGCTAATGGTATTTTTATTACCGAAAACACCAGAATCATCAACAGCAATTGTGCCGTTTTCGTTACCAAGAGAATAAGTGTTGTTACCGGTAATATTGGTTGGGTTGCTCGGGGTTGCAATTATTTCACCATCCTTGAAAATGGCATTGCTTTGTACACCGCCGATTGCCCCGGATTTACGTCCGCTGACCTGATTACCCGCTCCAATACTGATACTCTGATCGCCAACTGCCTGTGCTGCATTACCGACTGCCACACTGCTGTTACCGGATGCATTTGCACCGGTGCCTAAAGCAACCGCTCCATCATTATTTGCAGCACTGCTTAAACCAACTGCTACGCTGCCGGTACCATTTGAAGAAGCCATAGAGCCCAGAGCCACACTGGAAACACCAGTTGCCTGAGAGCTTATACCAAAGGCAATTGATGCAGCGCCGGAAGCCAGAGATGCTACGCCGAAAGCCATTGCTCCGCCCGCAGTTGCAGTTGCGTTAGCTCCGAATGCAGTGGAATAATTCCCGGTAGCGTAAGAACCGCAGCCATAGGCAAAAGAATAAATACCATAAGCTACAGGCATTGCATTGTTATCACCGCCGGTAGGGGCGGCCTGATAACCGGTTCCGCCATCGGTCTTACCTTCATCACTCCATGCTTCTGCTTTGTTAGAAGTTACGCTTCCGTACGGACGACCGTTCGCAAACGCAGTATTTCTAATGAAACGTAAGTATTCATCTGTTGCTGAAATGCCATTGGTAACGGTTCTGCGACCATTAACTCTGTCTGCACCACAATGGTCGTCATCACCCGAGAATACCATGCTACCATGGCCGCCATATTGATAGCCGCCACCAGGCCAAACTGTACCGCTGTTATTGCCGCCGACAATTGCCGCATTAGCTGCATATACTGGAGCAATTGCCTGCCATTCTAAAATCAGCGCTGTTATTGTTACGCTAACAATTTTTTTCAGTCCTAGCTTATTAATAATTTTTTTAACTATTGATTGTTCACAAACAGTATTTGATTTGGTTTTACTATTCGCCAGCTCTGATGCGGCTACCCATGTTTGGGTATTTTCATTCCAGACATTCCGATAAACCTTGTTCATAGGTTTTCTCCTGATTGATTAAAGTTACAAAACCAACAATCCAACCCCCTGTACTACAATTTGAATCTGCTTACTCGGCTTTAAAATATCTGCTTATCTTGACGGCTGTATCAGCAGATAGCCGACTCAGGAAATAATCTTCCGGAATAAACAATGACAAAGGTTTACCCAGCGTTAAATCCAATTAATGAAAAAGATTACGCTTGAAAAATAAAAGCTTATAAATTCTTAATTATTAATTATTAATATTTTCAGAATAGATAAATGATTAACTTAATCTTGTAACTTTTTAATACAAAGGTATGAGCAAACTGAATAATTAATATTAAATATATAGAATTAACATGAAAAAATATAAATGTACTTATTTATAATTAACTTTAAATGTAAGAATTTAATGTAAAAATTAAAATAAAGAATAAAAATGAGAGAGAAACAGTGAACAATGCCATTTTATGGCTGTGAATGATAGAAAAAGAAATATTTGATATATGCAAATTATTTAAAACGTATATTATTGCAGTGTGTCGATTACAGGAGAAATCAAAAAAGATAAAAAATAATTTGGATTTAAGAAAATTTAAATCCAAATCAGCAGAGATAAGAAAGTAAGACGAACAAATTAGCCGGCTAAATCATAAATTTTCATATCTCATTTCTTATCTGGCTCTAAAAAATAGTAAACAAATTGATCATCAATTTTATAACCTGACTTTTCATACAGAGCTCTGGCTTTGAGATTATCGATTGATGTGCATAATGGAATGCCGTCATAGGCAGAATTACTAGCGAAGTTTCTTACTTTTTCCATTAATGGGTGGCAACACCGCATCTTCTGTGACTTTTTATAATATATAAGTCATTCAAAATGATAGTGAGTGATATAACTAAAGAAGAATATGAAAAATATAACTGTATAAAACCATATGCTGTTTTATTGTCGTAGGCTAGAAAAATGATTGAATCATTGTTTATCAATCTTTCTTTAATGAATTATTTTGATTCAGAATGACAATCCTTAATACCATAAAATTCTCGATATTCAGAGAAAAGTTATGATATATCATCAAATTCGTTTAATGTTCCTTGTAGTATATTAAATGAGGTATCCATACGTTTATCAATATCATAATGCTATTTAGATAATTAGTATTATGATATTAAACCGCTCCGTTTGGTTCAATATCTTATTTGTAATAGCATAGATTAATATTATAAGAGTGTAACTTTTCAGATTTCTTCAGAACGAGTTTTAATTTTGGCGGGAGAAATCTATTAAATCTGTACACTGCAAATCAAAATTAATATATATATATTAAAATGAATCAACTGGTTTAGTTTTTTTGACTGAATTAATTCTATTATAGATTGTCTTTTATCTTTAAAGAAAATTAGTTTTCAGGATTATAAATAAAAGTGAATGGTATAAAACATCAATAAAAAATATATTAAAGGTGGAATTATGAATAGTGTATTTTCTGCCAGGGTATCAGCATTGCAGATTTTTTTATCCAGGATATGATAACTAACAAAAGAGTGATTACCTTTTGCTAATCTTTGTTCTTTTAAAAAAATAAGTTTCTAATAAACCCAATACATCATTAATCAGCATAATACCGGTAATAATTAACAGAGCACCGAGGAAAAAAGCATAGTCAGGTAATTCAGACAGAATCAGCCAGCCCATCAGCATGGCAAATATTGGCTCAGCTAATTCAGTTACCTGAACCTGAGCAGCGGATAAATAACCAAGTGCTTTGGTAGTACAGTAAAATCCCAGAATAGTAGGTAAAATGGCCAAAGCTATCAGCCCTGCAACGGTTTGCCAGTGAAAATCAAAAGGGTTTTGCCGGAAGGTTGCTAAATAGGGTATAGCCAGATAGATCAAACCAAACAATAATAAAAATCTGGTCAGATAAATACCACCATGTAAACCGAATTTCTTAACCAATACACTAAACAGCCCGTAACCGGCTCCTGCGGCACTGGCAAATATCAATAACAATAATGAGGCCTGTCCAGACCATGAAATAACGCTAATGCCGGCAATTGCAATAGCAACACCGGAAACGGCTGATATTTTAATTTTTTCATTTAATAATAAGCAGCCGAAAACTAGTGCAGCTATCGTAGCTGAAGCCATGAGTATCACGACTACATTCGCCGCACTGCCATGTCCGTAAGCGATTGTTTCAAAGAAAAACAAAGTAAATATTCCAAACAGAGCACACAGACCGATATGCATCCAGATTTTTATATTATTATCTGATACAGGGGCAACTATCTGAATTTGCCGGGTAAATGGAGTACGTATCAAAAGTAGTGAAACAAAAACCAAAGCCAGAAACGTTTTATAAAACGCTATTTCATAAGGATTCAATCCACTGGCCATCAGTAATTTACTGATAATACCTATAGAACCATTTAGTGCGGCTGCTGATAATGCAAATAAAATTCCGGCTAAAGCTTTAGGCATTATGGACTTTCTCCGATAAATCTTTCCACATGGCAGATTTCGAATACGCTGACTAAACTCAGAATCAGGTTCCGATCATTCATTCAAACATGTAGCTATCTGACACGATAATTAAATAATCATATGCTAAAGCCAGTATTCTATACTGTTTAACAAGTCTGTTTTTATAGTTTTAAGAGTTCTTGATTGCCCGCCCCATCTCTCGGTTTCTGAATTTGTATTTGCTGAATAGTAGTCAGAGCAGAAATACTTTTACTGGTTTTAATCTGGTTTTTATTTTAATTATGCTAAATAAATATATTTATCATCGCCGGTGCTGATTATTTTTATAGCATTTGATAATGCAACCGACCACTTAAATGATTGTTTTATTCTGTAACGGTTTAATGGTTATTTGAAGATTAATTCTGTATCAGCAGGGAACAGGCTTAGTTCACTTTAGACATTAAAGCCGGCTATTGTCTTATCTGGTTGATGAATAATTATAATAATTAATTTTATATAATAAATTATTATTGTTTTATTTTAATTTTTTATTGTTAAATTTACATTTACATGATATTGTATGCCTGGTTTTTATATTTTTATAAAAAGGTACTAAACATGAACACTGTAATGCTTGAAACACATTCCCGATTAAACCGTTATTGCAAATTAATGTCTCAGTTAACCCTGATTCCTATATTCTGTATAGGTATCGGAATGATATCTCCTTTATTATTTTATTTTTTTGATATTCATAATATCGGACTGAATTCCGGAGGATATTCATTTTTTATTACTCATAGTATGGGTGATGGTAATGCTGATATTGATATATCCAGACTTTCTCTATGGCAGGCAGTTTCTGCTACCTTAATTGATACCATAATCATTGCGATTCTGGCTTATGGTTTCATTCAGCTCAGATTGCTGTTTCTAAGCTACAGTAAAGCAGATTATTTTTCTGTGAAATCAGCAAATTACTGTTATGCATTTGGTAAAGCTTTGGTGATTTGGGAAGTTTTACAATTGCTCTCAGAGCCTCTGCTATCGTTTATCTTAACGTTTAATAATCATTTTCCGGATCGGTATATTTCGATATCATTTGAAAGTAGTGATTTAATTCTGTTATTCCCTTCTATCAGTATTATGATTATCGGTCAGATACTAAAAAAAGCATGCCAGATTGCAGAAGAAAATAAGCAGTTTATTTAACAGGAGTTTAATGTGCCGATTAGAATAAATTTAGATGTTATGCTTGCTAAACGGAAAGTGAAATCAAAAGAGCTGGCTGCTGCTATTGGTATTACCGAGCAAAACCTATCTTTGCTTAAACAGGGAAAAGTAAAAGGCATCAGGCTAGCTACGCTGGAGGCAATCTGTCAGTATCTGGATTGCCAGCCGGCTGATATATTGGAATATATTAAAGATAATCACCCGGAAACGACATTGTAATCGTTATCATGTCGTTTCATTAGTGTATTGTCATATTTTACCCATAAGAAAAACTAAAATAAAAATCGTATTTTATCTGTTTTCTTTAAAGCGAATCAGACGCCCAGTGTTGCTCCGCCATCTACAACAATTTCCTGCATAGTGATCTGTGCTGCTTCTTCAGAGAGCAGGAAAGAAACGGTATTGGCGATATCTGCCGGCTGAGCCAGTTTTCTGAGAGGAATGCCAAGACGATATTGTGTTAAGTCACCATCCACTATACCAGCCGGTGGTTCGTTGTCGGTCCATAATTGTTGTTGCATCGCTGTGAGGGTAGAGCCCGGTGAAACGATATTAACCCGGACATACGGGGCAACTTCCAGCGCAAGATTGCGGCAGAAATGACTGAGTGCTGCTTTGGTGGTGGCATATAAACCCATCTCAGTGCGCGCCATGCGTGCACTGTTAGAGCTGACGGTAACAATACAGCCTTGTCGCTGCTGCCGGAAATGTGCGGCTAAATGCTGGCTGATGAATATGGGCGCCAGCAGATTAACATTCAGGCTGGTTTGCCATTGTGCCTCAGTGGCACTCAGCAATGGTGTAAGAATTAATACTCCGGCCACATTAACCAGACCGGTTATATTGTATTGATTAATCAGTGTATTGAGTAATATACGGGTTTCTTCGAAAGCAGTGATATCCTGACTAATGCTTGTCCAGTAAGTCTGATACTGGGCTTCAATCATCTGTTGTACCGGCCAGCTCGGCGAATAGGGCTGTTTATCGATTCCGATAACATGATAGTGCTGTTCGAGCAGTTTAATAACAATCGCAGCCCCTATACCCTGGGCTGCACCGGTAACGATAATGGCTTGCTGCATGGTTGTTTCTCCAGATAATGTTACTGTTGCTGAAATACATTGAGCATAGTTTGCATTTTGGCTTCGGTTTCAAACCATTCTGCTGCTGCGTCTGAGCCTGCAACGATGCCTGCTCCGGCATACAGGCGGATAATATTGTGATTCAGTAAGCCGTTGCGGATAGTAACGACCCATTCTCCGTTCCCGCTGGCATCCATCCAGCCATTCAGTCCGCTGTAGTAATGACGGTTATAGCCTTCATGATTGAGAATAAAGTCTCTGGCGATATCCGTTGGTGTGCCGCAAACGGCCGGTGTGGGATGCAGATGAAGTGCCAGATTAAGTGCATCGGGCGCATCGGCTTTCAGTTGCCCCTGAAAGACTGATGACAGATGAAACATGGTTGATGTAGTTAAAATTTCGGGTATTTCTGATGCCTGATACGCTGAGCAATAGCTGCTGAGCTTGTGCCGGATATTATCGATAACCAGCTGATGTTCATACCTGTCTTTGGCCGACTGATAAAGTTCTGTCTGAGTCTGGCTGTTGTGTTCCGGAATGGCCGGGCGCGGTCGGGAGCCGGCCAGCGGGTTACTGCGTACCTGTTGCTGCTGGCGCGATAGCAGTAATTCCGGGCTGGCACCAAAAATGTACTGGTCTTCTTCTACAGGAATCATAAATTTATAGGCATCAGGATTTTGCCGGATAAGGATATTCAGTAAATCCTCCGGGCTGTACTGCCGGGCAAATTCAAATTCTGTTGCCTGTGACAGCACAATTTTTTGCATCTGTTTATCCGCCATAGCGCTTAAAGCTGTTTGAACACTGTGTTCGAATGCCTGACGCTCTACCAATGATTTTTTGCGGATAAGGGAGTTTGCTATTTTGCCTGCTGAGGCAGTATTGTGCTCAAAGTGAGCTGGTGAGGTTTGATTAAATTCACTGTAAAAATTTAAGGTACCGTTTTTTCTGGTATCAAATGGAATAGCAGCAATAAGAATGGGATTGGTATATCCCTGCGCTTTGATGTGATTAAAACAGTCGGCAATCTGCTGATTGCAGGATTCGGACTGATTAACCGGCATGTGTATTTTATGGATAAGATGTCTGGCACTGATGTGATGCTGTCTGGTTGCAAAACAGGCAAACTGATCCTGAGATTGAATAGGAGAGTGGGAAACAACGCTTGACTCTGTAATCGTCATTTTATTACCTGTAGACAGATGCGGGTTATATGTAATGAAAAATCTAGATAAATCAGGCTATGTAAGTTTATATTAATGCAAATAGTAATCATTATCAATAATTATAATAAAAATACAGAAAATTTTCTGTTCTGGGCAAAATTCAGCCACAAGCTGTTTCAGATATATGCAATGGTTATTATTTTTTCTTTTGTGCAATGGAAACAAACTTCTGCTGTTTGCGGATTTGCATGGGTAAGCGGTGAATCAATCAGGAAATTCAGGTATGAATGACGATACGACTGGAAAGCTATATCAGTAAAATTAATCAGTTTCTGATATTGATGAAACCATGCTTTGATAATGCTCTCTTTTGCTGAAAAAAGCAGCAGCGCCATCAACGGCAGGTCAGTACTGTGTTCGGTTATATAGCGTAATTCGGCCGCCCGGAGAAACAGGCTCAGAGTGGATTTATGCTCATTCATAATACTCTGGTGCTGCCGGTATTCAATATCGATACCCAGATAGCGGTGTGTCGGTTGTTTTTTCTGTACGCAGGCAATAGCCAGACATTGGCGCTGATTGCTGGTGTGGCTCAGACTTCCCTGTAAGGATTCAGGAAAAAGTGGCTGTCCCTGTGAGCCTGTTTTCAGATTAAAGTTGCTGTAATCATACTGTAATAATGCATATTTTGCCGCCAGCCGGCCGGCTATAAATTCTGTCTGGCGTTTGTGCCGGCTTTGTCTGATGTTGTCCGGCAGAAAGATGTTATGTATCTGACCAATTTTATGCAAAACCGCTGTGTCGGCTAATGGCATGCATATCTGGTGAATGGTGTTATCGCCGATGCTGATTGTGTGATGACTGAATAATGCAGGCGAATCATTCACCGGCAATAGCAATTTTCTGCTGCCGGCAGAAGTGTTTTGCCGGCAGTCTGTTCTGCCCGGGTCTGATATAAATGACATGCATAGCCTGTATTTTAAGATATGGCGCTAATCAGTAGTATTTGCCTGAATCATATCTGGTGTTTATGTAATATTCGGCGATAAATCCAGAGTCAGGGTAGGCTGCCACGGAGCCGCACTGCGATGCGACACAAAAATCAGGGTGCAGGACTGGCTGAGTATAGTATCAATCAGTTGTTGTTCCGTACTTTCATCCAGTGCTGATGTGGCTTCATCCAGAATCAGTATCGGCGCATGCTTGATAAGAGCACGGGCAATGGCTACGCGCTGCTGTTCGCCGCCGGATAGGGCAGAGCCCTGCTGGCCGACATGTTGGTGAATGCCTTCATCCGTCCGGTCGATAACTGTTCCCAGCATACATTGTCTGGCAATAGCTTCGATTTCAGCGTCACTGGCGTCAAAACGGCCGATGCGGATATTGTCTGCCAGAGTGCCGGTAAAAATAATCGGGTTCTGAGCGACATAAGCCATATTGTCTGTCAGTGTCTGATAAGACAGTTGAGGCAGAGGAATGCCGTCTAATCTGATTTCACCCATAGCCGGATCATCAAAGCGCAGGCATAGTTGCAGCAAGGTACTTTTGCCACTGCCGCTAACGCCGGCGACGTGTAAGCGCGCACCTTCGGGAATATCCTGATTAATGGTTGTCGAGCCGGTGATACAGTTCAGATTATGCAGAGATAACTGTGCATGCTTCGGGGTGCGCGTTTCTTCTGTTTCAGGCAGTACCGGCGGATGGGTAAGTTGCTGAAAGTGGCGCAGTGAGCTGATTAAGTCATTGATGCTCAGACCGGCAGTAGCCAGTGCGCTTAATGGTGCGCCGGCGCGCCCCATCAGTAATAATACAGCCAGTATCAGGTATTCATCGTTCTGAGCGGACAAAATACAATAAACCGCCATACCTGCCATGGGCAGCACATTAGCTAAAGTAGCTATCAGCGTTGCACTGGCTGCACTACAGTTAATTTTGCTTAGCAGGTTTTCCTGAGTGCTCCAGCGCTGCCGGATAGTATCCAGCGCATGAGCCGATCCTGCGGCTGTACGCAGCAGAGTAAGGTGTTCAACCAGTTCAATGGTTGCCGTGGTGCTGTCCAGTTCGGTCTGATGGCGTTGTGCATCAGTTTTATTTAAAGCATATTGTGCCCATACTTGTAATAGTAAGGACAGCAATATCATCGCCAGTGCAGCTAACATGATGCCTGTACCGGCAACAAAGGCCAGCCCGATACAGATAAACAGGGGCAGACAGGGCGCATGTAAAAACGTCTGCAACTGATGCGCCGGAATGCTCATGAAATTCGGAATTTCCTGTCCGGCAGTTTTACTGATAACCGCACGGCGCTGGTCATTAAACCAGGATAATTTAGCACTGGACAGAGAACGCCCCAGTGCGGCAAATAAATCTCCGGCCAGACGTACGCCGGTAAGAAAGCCGTTACGGGTAACCAGTACCGTAATCACTATGGCAATAGCAGCACTAATCACTACCCACAGTGGCGACTGCTGATTTACTATAGCCAGAGCCAGTATGGTGTAAGCACATGCTTCCAGTACAGCAACCAGTATCCAGCCGATGCTGACAGCAATCAGGCGGGGTCTGGTGGCGGCCGGTATGGTTTCAAAAAGGGAGTGTTTGTTGCCGGCTGCTGTATTCATGCCTCGCTCCTTAATGCTTCCAGTACCAGTTTTGCATCGGCTTTATCGGCCAGAGCCGGCTGGTGAGTAACAATGATAATGGTTTTATGCGCAGTATGAGCCAGTTTCTGCAAAGCCTGAAATATTTCCCGGGCATTCTGATCATCCAGCGCACTGGTAGGCTCATCCATTAAGATAATTTCTGCCTGAGTGAGAAAAGCCCGTGCAATGCAGATACGCTGTTTTTCTCCGCCGGACAGGGTACGGGCAGGTGTTGATAAATCCAGATTCAGATTGGCTCTGGCCAGAGCCTGCTGCATGACTTCATCGCTGGCATCAGGAGCAGTTAAGGCCAGATTGGCACGAATCGTATTGTCTAAAACATCATATCCTTGCGGAATAAACAGAATCAGCCGGTGGCGGGTATCATCATGTAATGCAGACAGATCGGTCTTACCCAGTTGAACAGTTCCGGATGTCAATGGTATGTATCCGGCTAATGCATTGAGTAAAGTAGTTTTACCTGCTCCGCTGGGGCCGGTAATAGCGGTAATGGCGCCGGCGGGAAATGTGAAGCTGAGTTTGCGTAAAACCGGATGTTCTTCCTGAGAAAAAACTGCATCATGCATAGATAATACTGCCGGCTCCGGCAGATGATTTATGGTTCCGGCCGGTAATAAAGGCTGATGTAAAAATTCGGTCAGACGTTTGGCAGCAGCGCGTCCGGCTCTGATGTAATCAATACCATGCCCGAGACGTAATGCCGGTGTCACAATGGCCAGACTGAATAACAGAGTGGCAGCCAGAGTAGTGGTGTCCTGTGTATAACTGACCCAGTAGCCAATGGCAAATGTCGCTACTGCCTGTAACATAGCAGTGGCTATGGCTGCCGGCGTGGCCGCCTTGGCTACCCAGTGCACCATATTGCGGGTAAATTTTTCAGTTGCTTCTGTATAGGCAGTTAATGCGCTGGAATGCTGCCCGTAAATACGATAAACCGGAATCCCGCGTACATATTCATCGGCCTTATTAATGATATCCAGCATTACCTGCATACGTGCGGTACCGTCACGCCGGGTCATGCGCGGTATGATGATGAGATAATAAACCGAAGCAATCAGTCCGGGTAATAATACCCATATTGCCGATATGCCGATAAAATAAATAAGGATGCCGATGGATAAAAGCGGAATAACCGTAAATACGGCAATCTCACCGGGTAAATGCGCCAGCATATGATGCAAACTGGCAACATCATCGGTTAGCAGCTGTTTAAGTGTCTGCTCATTCTGTTTAGCCAGTATATTGGACGGCATACGGATTAAATGCTGTGCCACTGTCCGGCGTAAAGCCGCCGCAAAGCGGCTTTCTGCCTGATGTGCCAGCCATGAGGACAAGGCCGTAAACAAAGCGGCCAGCAGCCAGCTGACCAGTGCATAATTCAGCCAGCGCCAGCTCATGTTATCGATAAATTTAATGATAAACCACAGCCCTGCCAGCATAGCGATACCGGCAATTACGGCGGCAAGTGTACCGCTTATCAGCCCGGGCAGGGCTACCCGCCACTGATGTGCCAGACCGGACGGTATGCTCTTGCCGGATAGATTTAAGTCAGTCATGTTTTATGTTCCTAAAGCTGTATGCAGCGTCCGGCTAATTATTTGCAGCCAATTCTAGGCTGAAACAGTTTTATTTTGTTTTTCAATGAGCTGCCACCAGTTGTTTAGCGAAGGCTGCTGACCTAGTACATCATAGCCAATATTGATGTCATACTGTTTCAGTTCTGCGGCAAATTGCATAATGCGTAAAGAATCCAGGCCGTAGAGAATCAGGTTTTCTTCGGGGTTAATGGTTTCTTCCGGTATTTCCAGGAATGTCTGAACTTTATGTGTCAGCCATGCACGAGTAAGACTATTTGTTGACGGCAACAGTGCCTCTGTAGTGGTCACTTGTCCGCAACAGCCGGCAACATAATTTAACGCTTGCTGGTGTTGCTCCGCTGAGAAGTCAGCCAGTGCATCAGCTACAAAAAATACCTGAATATCCTGCATAAATGCTTCTGCAGCGGTAAGCATACAGCCGATATGCGCATAAACACCACCGATAATCAGCTGATCACGCTGCCAGTTATGCATGTGTGCCAGTAAATCTGAACGCTGAAAAGCGCTATAACGCCATTTGGTCAGTATGGTATCTTCCGGACGTGGTGTCAGGGCATTAACTATTTTCTGCTCTTCAACAGGTGCGGTAGTAATACCCGCACCCCACATATCATTCAGCAGCGCCCGTTGCTGAGGACGCTGCTGATGCGGCTGGGCGGTATACACCACGGGAATCTGTTGCTGAGCCGCCCGGCTGCGCAAACTTTGCAGATTCTTTATCATTGTCCGGATGAGTGTGCTGTCCTGCTGATAAAAATTCAGAAAATAATTCTGCATGTCATGAATTAATAATACAGAGCGCGCAGCATCAGCTTCCCAGTTGGTTTTATTTTGCGGGATTTGTGCCAGAGCAGGCATCGGATAATCAGCGATTTGTTTGATAGTCATGCTGTCTCTCGTTTCTCATTCTGATAATTATTTCAGGCAGGATTTTGCTGAAAGGTTTCACGTAAGCGTTTTTTGTCGGTTTTGCCGACGGCAGTAAGCGGCAGGCTATCAACAATGCATACCTGATCAGGCAGTTTGTAATGAGCAATACCCAGATTGAGCAGATGGCGTTTCAGGCTCAGAGCAGTTAAGTGCTGATTCTGTGACACAATAAATGCACAGCTTTTTTCACCAAAACGTTCATCCGTAATAGCCACCAGTGCGGCTTCGGTAACATCAGGATGGGTAATCATCAGTTTTTCAATTTCTTCAGCAGCAATTTTTTCGCCACCGCGGTTAATCTGATCTTTAACCCGTCCCACCACTTTCAGGTATCCGTTGCTGTTACGCTGTACCAAATCACCTGAATAATAAAAACCTTCTGTATCGAAAGCCTGGGCATTGTGTTCAGGGCTCTGGTAGTAACCGCGAAAGGTATAGGGACCGCGTGTTTTCAGCATACCTGTTTCTCCGGCAGGCACTTCGTCACCGTTTTCATCCACCACTTTTACTTCATCATCCGGGCTGATAGGACGTCCCTGAGTGGTGACAATAAGCTCTTCGCTGTCATCCAGCCGCGTATAGTTCACCAGTCCTTCCGCCATCCCGAATACTTGCTGCAACTGACAGCCGAAAACATTTAATACCTGTCGTGCCACTGATTCCGGGAAACTGGCACCGCCTACCTGAATTAATTGTAGTGAGTGCAGCTTTTCCAGTTGCTCAGGTGCCTGCTGTAACCACATAGATACGGCACTGGGTACAAGCGAAGCCATGGTCACCTGATGCTGTTCAATCAGGCTGAAACAACTCAGCGGTTCAGGGCTTGCCGCCATTACCACACAACCGCCGGCATGAAATACACCCAGAGCGCCGGGTGAGCTCAGCATATAATTATGTGCTGCCGGCATGGCACAGAGTAATCGGGTATGCTGATTCAGAGCGCAGATTTCGGCACTGGCACGCACGCTGTAATCATAATCATTGTGCGTACGCGGAATGAGTTTCGGCGTACCGGTACTGCCGCCGGAAAGCTGGAAAAAAGCCACTTCATCTGCCGGTGTGGCAGCATAATGGCTGATAGCAGAATGCGCAGTGGTATACCAGTCCGGCAGACTTTCATCATCAGCAAAGGCATTGAGCATTAGAGTTAAAGCCGGCGCCAGCTGTAAAGTAGTCAGTTCAGTCAGAAAATCATTTCCGCTGAATACTTCATGATGGCGTGAAGCCACCAGCAGCCGGGGTTTAATCTGGCTGAAAAAACTCTTTAATTCATGCTGACGATGATTAAACAGTGCATTCAAAGGCACAATACCGGCTTTCAGCAGAGCAAAAAAGACAATATAAAATTCGGCAATATTAGGTAGCTGCACCAGTGCAGTATCACCTATGCCAAAGCCCTGTGCGCTCAGTCGGGCTGCCAGATTATCAGAAAGCTGATTTAACTGCGCATAACTGAAATGCCGTTCACCACAGATAATCGCAGTTGACTGCGGAAATTGTCTGGCTGTTTGTGTCAGCACGCGGGTTAACGGCTGATCCAGCCAGTAACCTTTCTGGCGGTATTTCCGGGCTAAATCTTCAGGCCAGTGTGTATAGCTAATCATCTTATCAGCCTTTTTTCTATCTGTTAAACCAGCTGAATCAGACAAAAATATTGATTAATCAAAACAAATTGAATCATCCAACATTTTTCTGGTGGTCTGTTCAGGGTTGCTAATTACGGTTTGCTGTAGTGATAAATTTTAGTTAAATGAAACTAGTAATCATTTTCATTTAACTGTATCATCGTCAAAAATCGTAAATTTGTCAACAGAGTAAAGAAATAATGTGTGAACTTACTCCAATGCAGTCTGCATGCTGGTTTGGGCGTGTGCATGACGCCATGCTCGGTGGTGTGGCTGCGCATCTGTATACCGAATTCAATGGCACTCAGCTGGATTTAGACAAACTCAGACAGGCAATTGAATGTCTGTACCGGCGGCATGAACTGTTACGTTTGCAACTGAATGCCGAAGGTGAAGTAAGGATCAGAGATACGCTGCCGCAAAATGTATTGGAAATAGATAATTTTTTACATTTATCCGAGGCGCAGCAGCAACAGAAACTTGAAGACAAACGCCGGCAATGGACACATCAGCAACTCAGTCTGGATGAAGGACAGACAGTACGTTTTTCTGTCAGCCTTCTGGGTAATCAGGTTTTTCGCCTGCATATAGATGCCGATATGATTGCCGTTGATCCTTCCAGCTTCCGGATTCTGATGGAGGATCTGGCTCAGTTTTACGCAGACAGTACCGTCTGTCTGCCTTCACCGCCATCTTTTTATGACTGGCGCAACAGGATTCAGCAGGATCTGTACCAACGCCAGCAGCAACAGCGTGCTCGTCAGTGGTGGCTGTCACGCATGGATATTATCGCACCTGCGCCTGCTTTACCTTTAAAGCAACCAACCCCGGCCGGAGCACAAAGCACACGCTTAAGTGCAATTATCGGTGCAGAGCAGGCATTACTGTTACGCCGGTTTGCCCGTCAGCAGCGGTTAACCTTTTCTGCTCTGATACTGGGGTTGTTTGCCTATACATTGGGCAAAGTCACCCATGATCGTACTTACCGGCTTAATGTGCCGTTTTTCTGGCGGGAACCGCTTTTGCCTCATATTGACCGAACCATTGGTGATTTTGCCGATCTGGTGCTGTTAAATGTTGATATGACTGAAACGCCTGATCTGGAAACTTTTTGCCGGCGTCTGGCGACTGAATGGCGGCAATGTCTGGATCACCGGCAATTCAGTGGTGTTAATGTAATGCGGCGTTTGTCACGTCATCATGCTACGCCGCAAATCGCACCAGTAGTATTTACTGCCGCAGTCGATTTACCTGAAAAAAATCTGTTCTCATCCAGGGTACATGAATATTTTGGCAGTATGGACTGGTGTATTTCACAGGGGCCACAGGTGGCACTGGATGCACAGTTTGTGCAGCTAAATAATGATTTACTCATTAACTGGGATATTCGTCTGGATGCATTAGCCGATACATGGGTAAACGGACTGTTTGAACGTTTTCTGACTCTGCTGAATACATTGATTACGAAGCCGGAATATTTTTCACGCCCGTTAACTGAATTGAATCAGTACCTGAATATTACGGAACCTGATGAAAAAGCCACCCCTTTAAACTCTCTGCAAAAATCCTATTTGTCCGGCCGAAGTACTGCTTTTGCGCTTGGCGGTGTGGCGATGCAGGAATTTCGCGAATATGCCGGAACCCTGGATTTACCCGCATTCAGGCAGCGTCTGGCTGATATGGTACAGCATCATGCCAGCTTAAGAACCTATATTGATGTCAGGCGTTGTGTACAGTGGGTAAATCCGCAGGTAATTATTAATTTAACTGAAATCAATCTGTGTGGAGAAGAGCCGGCAGCAGCTACCGAAAAAATTGACAGTTTTCGCCGGCGTTATCAGCAGGAAATATTTGATTTACAGGAATCGCCGTGGGATATCACACTTTTTCAGTTATCCGCACAACAGTTTATTGTCTTTGCACGCTTTGATGCGCTGATTCTCGACGGACGGTCTATTGCAGCGCTGATGTGTGAGTTATTCACAGATACGGAGCTGAAAGAGGCGCCACTGCTGTCTGAAAACAGGCAGCAACCGGATAGTCAGACTTATAACACAGCACTTGCCTACTGGCAGGCACAGTTGCAGCCTGTTACGAGCATTCCGCAATTACCCTGGAAACAACCTTTAGCGACACTGGAAACTTCACCCTATCAGCGACAAAGTGCCGTATTGCCTGCACAGATATTCGATAAATTATGTCAGTCAGGTTTACGGCAGGGACTCTTTAAAAATTCCTTATTGATGGCGTTGATTCTGGCGGTATTAAATCGCTGGCAGCAGACATCCGGCCTGCTGTCGGCAGCGGTACCGGTTTTGCCGCTGTATGAGGGCGAATTATCCAATCAATCCACTTTTGTTGTGGTCTGCTGGTCATCCGCAACCGGATTTATCGAACAGGCGGCTAAATTACAAAAGAATATGCTGGACGGTTTGCAGCATCTGGCCTTTTCCGGTGTGGACTTGGCAAGATTACTATTTGAGCAGCATGGCGAGGCACCGGTTTTACCAATCGTTATTACTAATGGATTATCGTGGCCGGTGTTACCGGCAGGCAGTGCAGTTCATTATGTTAACGGGTTAACTCAGACACCACAGGTAGCGATAGATATTCGCTTCATGCTCAGTGATGACGGCGCATTGCTGTTTAATATTGATTTTGCACAGGCTGCCATTGATGCGGCCATCATTCAAGATTTTCTCGCAGTTCTGGTCAGCGTCTGTCAGCAACTGGCTGATCAGGGTCTGGAAAGTATTGATTCCGTATTAAATCAGACATTATCCGGTATCACAATCAATCCGAATAGGCAGTGTGCTGATGCAGTTATCCTTCAAAGAGAACAATTAGAACATATTTACCGCGATACGCTGAATATCGAACAAACCATAGTTATTGAACATACCCGGCCATTCAGCCAGCTCGGATTACGCCCTGCGCATGTAAAAAAAATTACCAGCCGGATAAATCACAGTTTCAGACTGACTCTGAATCCGCGCCAGTTAATCGGCTGCCGCAATATGAAGGAAGTAGAACAACTGATCCGGGCAGAAATGGATTCAGTATAAAAGCATGACATGTTGTAAATATTTAAATGTTTAACTTTTTGTACATAGGGACGGAATAAACATGGATATAAAGCAAACGGATTTGGCAGGTATTGGGATTGGTCCTTTTAATCTGGGGCTGGCGGCATTATTATCTGGTCATTCAGAAGTCAATGCTGTATTTCTGGATAAAACGCCTACTTTTCACTGGCATGCCGGCTTATTATTGCCTGGTACCACATTGCAGGTACCTTTTCTGGCTGATCTGGTTACCATGGCTGATCCGTGTCATCCCTTAAGTTATCTTAATTACCTGTGTCAGCAGGGGCGTCTGTATCAGTTTTATTACTATGACCGTTTTCTGATTCCGCGTCAGGAATATGATGATTATTGCCGCTGGGCAGTACGCCAGTTGCCATCCTGTCATTTCGATGCCTGTGTCAAGGCAGTAAGTTATGATTATCGTCAGGAAAGATTTATTCTCGAAAGTGAATCTGCAGCCGGAGACAGACAGATTTTTTCCAGTAAAGATATTGCTGTCGGTGTGGGTACCCAACCTTACCATCCTGAGTGGCTGAAAAACACCAGCCACCCGCTGATACAGCATTCAGCGCAATTTACCTATATGCAGAAACAATTGCAGGAATGTAAACAGGTTACCGTGGTCGGGGCAGGGCAAAGTGCTGCTGAATGTGTGCTGGCTCTTTATCGCGCATTGCAGCCGGAACAAATCCGGGCAGGCGCGTCAATCCGCTGGATTACCCGTTCTGCCGGTTTTCATCCGATGGAGTTTTCCAAACTGGGGCAGGAGTGCTTTACTCCGGTATATATGCGTTATTTCCAGACACTGACACCGCAGAAACGGCGTGAAGTCAGTGCCGGTCAGGGGCAGCTTTATAAAGGGATCAGCTTTGCCACCATTGGCGATATTTATGATTTATTGTACGAGCGAACCATTGCCGGTGCACCGGCAGGGCTGACACTGTTTTCTAATTGTGACGTACAGTCGGTTGAAATACTGCCTTCCGGCGTAATTAATATGACCTGTCTGCATACCCAGCTTAATCAGCAACAAACCATTCAGACAGATGCAATTGTGGCAGCCACCGGCTACCATCATCAGTGGCCGCAATGGTTTGAAGAGCTGAAAGGCAGTGTTCTGCAAACAGATGAGCACAATGACTATCTGGTTAATGAAGACTTTACCGCTGTACGCTGCGATAGCGGTAAAGGGCGGATTTTTATTCAGAATGCCGAAATCGCCAAGCAGGGAGTTGGTTCCCCCGATCTGGGTATGGGCGCAACCAGAAATGGTGTGATTATTAATCAGCTTCTGGGCAGGCAATATTACCGGGTACCGGAATACTCGGCCTTTCAGCAATATGGGTTACCGCAATAAACTGCCGCTTATAAAAAATCGCCCGAAAGGGCGATTTTTTAACAGGCCGGAAATTTTTTAAAAATCATACGAACCGGATAAAAGGAAAGTTCTCGGTGCACCTAAAGACAGATTGGACAGGCGCGGCATGCCCCAATATGCTTTGTTGGTTACGTTCTTCACTTCCGCGCGCAACGTAAACGGATGGCCGGATACTTTGGCATTATAGCGGGCACCAATATCAAATACAGTATGGCCGGGTACCGATAAACTGTTTTCCTGATTCAGATATTGTTTGGATACAGCCGTAGCATTGGCAGAAAGAGTAACAATGCCGGCTGCGGCTTTAATATCCCACTCCGCACCCAGCTTACCCTGTACTTTAGCCACACCCGTAGCGATATTTCCTTCATTGGCATGATTTGCCAGTTTAGTCAGCTCCGGTTTAATGTAGCTGGCACCGCCTATCAGACGTACTGTTTCAATCGGCGATGCTATAAACGTCCATTCAATACCGCGGTTGCGCTGCTGACCGCCGGATGTAAACTCATTGGTTCTCAGATCAGTATAACTATTGGGTTTTTTAATTTCAAATATGCTTAAAGAATTAACCAGATTGCCGTAATCCCATTTTACTCCCAGCTCAGTCTGCTTGGTTTTATACGGAGCAAACACCTTGGGATAATTAGCTGCTGTAACGGGGGCTGAATTACCCTTGGTCAAACCCTCAATATAATTGCCGTAAAGTGATACATGATCTGTGGCTTTAAACAGAATAGCCACGCCCGGAGTCAATGCGTGTTTTTTGTATTCAGTTAAAACAGGTTTACCCATCAGGCTCAGATTATCACTTTTGACTTCCTGATAGCGCAGACCTAAAGTCAGCTGCAGTTTATCATCCATGAACGACATAATATCGGCCATCCCATAGCTTCTGAGCTGCAGTGAGCTTCTGGAAATTGGCGGAACATCAAAGGGTACAGACTTACCCCATGTCGGATCATACATATTGGTTATCCATGTAGCCCATGGAATACTTCTGACACCAAAATCATGCTGATTATGCTTGTAGTAAGTAGTATTAACTACCCATTGATGATTTACCGGACCAGTATCAAACTGACCTTTAAAGCCCACATCTGCTGATTTCTTGTCCAGATCAAATGCCAGCTGCGCCATTATGGTCTGAATGGTGCCTTTGTTATCCAGTAAATTGGCTGAAGTAGCACCATTGTATTTATAATTGGTTTTACTGCGCCCGAAAGCCGCATAAGCAGTAATATTGTTTGTAATATCAAATTCACCGCGCACCATGGCTCCGCGGTCTTTATTGCTGACATAAGACCAGTCGGGGTTAATCAGCGTTTTCGGATTTGGCGGTGAGGGTACTTTCATATTTTTACCCAGATTGATACCACGTACCACTCCATCCACCTTGTCATTGGCCATATAGATATCGGCAGAAACCCGTGCACGGTCGCCGCGCCAGTCCAACCCGACTGAACCGAGCTGGGTTTTCAAGTCCTGTTTTCTTACAGGGCCGGAGCCATCCTGATAAACCCCGTTAACCCGGATCCCGAACTGTTTGTTCTGTCCGAACCGGCGGCTGGCATCAATGGTGCCGCCCCATTGTGAATCAGACATATAGGTAGGCGTTATCCGCAGCAATGGTTCATTACCTGCGCGCTTGGATACCAGATTAACTGTGCCGGCAACAGAACCGGCAGGCGGCATACCGTTTAACAGTGCGGACGGTCCTTTCAATACCTCAATGCGTGAAAACATGGCCGGCGGTGTACGGTAATAGGGGGCAATACCAAATAAACCATTCATCGACATATCGTTGGTGTCGGACTGAAAGCCGCGGATATAGTAATTTTCACTCCAGCCGCCGATAGCGCCATTGGTAAATACCGAAGGGTCAGTAGCAGCAATGACATCAGTGACATTTCTTGCCTGAGAATCCTCAACGAATTTATTGGTATAGCTAACGGTATTAAATGGCGTTTCCATCGCAGTTTTATTGCCAAGAAAACCAAGACGGCTGTCTTTAGCCACAAAACCGCCGGAGTAAGTTGTTTTTCCGCCTGCTTCCACCACCACATCAGCCAGAACAGCTTCACCAGTGGATTGAGTATTCTCGGTAGCTGTTTTTTTCACTGCAGGTTTGGCTTTATCATCAGCCGGTTTCGCATATATAACCGGAGTGTAAAGCAGCATGGCGCTGGCAATACTCAATATCAGCGCTTTGGGTGAGGAAGTGAACGGATGCAGAAAATTTTTGCTTCGGTGTCTGACCGCAGGCAAAGCCTCTTGCCTGCGGTGATGTGCGTGTTTACCCATAGATTTCTCCTTGTTAACTAAACTCACGCAATACATTTAACGGATGGATTTATTGGTAGGGTCTGGTTTTCTTATTTATACAGCTTATTATTCTGCTGTAATTAAAACAAAGTTATTGATAGCCTTTCATCACATCCTGCATAAGCAGTCGCATCGAAGTAGGGCTGGCTCCGGTGGTATACCATGCATCGGCATCCACAAAGACTACCCGGTTGTTTTTCCATGCTTTGGTAGCGCGTAATAACGGATTAGTTACCTGTGCAGCGCTAATCACCGGCTGATGCTCCATAACTGAGGTACGGTCAATAATGTACAGAATGTCCGGATCAGCCCGTTTAATAAATTCACTGGAAATCGGCTGTCCGTGCAGGCTGGTGCTGAGATCATTACTGGCCGGTTTGACACCCAGATCACTGAAAACGAAGCCGTAGCGTGAATCCACCCCATAATTACTGAAAGAGCCATTGTTATAGAGTACTACCAGCGCTTTTTCCGGCCGGTCTTTAGTCACGGCACGAACTTTACTGACTTCCGTATCCAGCTCAGCAACCTTGGTGCGGGCTAAATCTTCACGGTTAAAAATCTTACCCAGAGTCAGCAGATGATTTTTAATGGTGTCCAGATGCCCGTGTTCGCTGTTATTGAAATTGATCTCATAATAGAGCGTAGGTGCAATCTGCGTCAGTTCCTGATAATGGTCTTTCTGAATCGGAGTCATTAAAATCAAATCAGGTTTCAGAGTATGGATACGTTCCATATTCGGCTGCACAATGCCGCCTAAATCGGCAATATCATCATGATTCTGTTTGTATTTATCCAGAAAATGCGGAATAAAATCCTTGGGCATTCCGGCAACAGGCACATTTAACTGATCCAGAAAGTCCACTTCATTCATATCCATTGCGGCTACACGCTGTGGAGTGTGATCAATTGTAGTCGTACCAAGCTGATGCTTGATAATAAGCGGCTCACTACGCTTCTGTACCGCAGGCGAAGACGCAGAAACCGGCTTTTTATCACAGCCGGATATGGTCACCATTGTTGCTACTGCAATCAGCCCCAGCAGACTGACAGCACATTTTTTGAGTTTCCCGTTCATATTTTACCTTTCGACTTTTGAAAATACTGACAGACATAACCATGTTTATTGTGACTAATTTCAAAATCCAGCTCATACAGTTCACTCAGACGTTCTTCAGTAATGACTTCCTGAGCAGGACCGCTGAAACTTAACTGTCCCTGTTTTAATGCGACAATATAATCTGAATAATTTGCAGTAAAATTAATATCATGCACCACCATAATGACAGTTTTCCGCTGCTCTTCACTCAAACGCCGGATTGCTGCCATGATTTGTACTGCATGATTCATATCCAGATTGTTTAAAGGTTCATCCAGCAGCAAAATCTTGGTTTCCTGAGCAATAGTCATCGCCAGAAAAGCCATTTGCCGCAGCCCGCCGCTTAATTCATCTATATACACATCACGCAGGGCACTGAGTCCCAGAAAATCGATTGCCTCGTCCATAACCTGATGGTCTCTGGCTGAGAGTACCCCGTGCCCGTAGGGAAAACGGCCGAACGACACCAGCTCCTTAACCGTCAGCCGCAAACCGAAATAAGGAGATTGCCGTAGCGTTGCGACCAGACGGGCATAATCAGCAATGCGGATGCCGGCAATATTCTGCTTATCAAACAGAATATTGCCTTTAGTCGGCGAAAGCAGCCGTGCCAGAATCATCAGCAGAGTGGATTTCCCTGCACCATTGGGGCCAATCAATGCAATTACCTGCTGCATCGGCAGCTCCAGATTAATATTGTTCAGCACCGGCCGATGACCATATACTTTGGAAATATTCTGAATAGAAATCATGCCATTCCTCGATGACGGACAATAAGCAGCAGAAAATACACCCCGCAAATCAGATTAATTAAGATACTGACTGTCGTTTTATAATTAAACACATGCTCCACCAGAATCTGAGCAATCAGAAACACCGCAATAGCTACCGCACTGGCAAATAACAGAATCCGTTTATGCTGATAATGGCCGGCGAAGGCATAAGCCATATTGGCAATAAATACCCCCATAAAGGCAGTCGGACCAACCAGACTGGTCGACACAGCGACCAGTACAGCAATCAGACCGAATCCCCAGCGCACATAACGGGCATAATCAACACCAAGCGAAACAGACTGTTCCTCTCCCAGAGCCATCACATCCAGAGTAGTCAGATACGGATATCCCACCAGTCCTACAGCCAGAATGGCGACAAAAGCATATAAAAGCGTCTGCGTTTCGGAATGATTAAAAGATGCATAATTAATTCCCTGAAAAACAGAAAATTCGCCCGGGCTGATTTTGAGCACAATAAACTGCGTTAATGTGGTGATAACCATGGTCAGCACCATACCGAATAAAAGCAATAACCACAGACTGTGGCGTGCACGCGGTAGCAGATAATGATGAATAAGCCACGAATAAAACAGCATTAATCCGACTGAAGCAAAAAAATTCCCGTTCAGACCCAGCAGCCCCAGACTGCTTTGTCCCAGAAAGAACAGCAGCAAGACCTGCCAGAACAGATATACTGCCTCATAACCCATAATTGCCGGAGTCAGAATCCGGTTAGTTACCAGCGTCTGGAACACCACAGACGAAACCGCAATACAAATACCTGCCAGCAAAATAGTAGCCAGACGCAGTAATCGCTTAGGCAGCACATATTCAAAATCAAGACCGGAATCAAACAGCATAAAAAATACCGCCAGTCCGGCAATACAGGCGCAAAGCAGCCAGAATTTGCGATTCATCATCGTAGACCCCGTAAAATCAGCAGCAAAAAGACAATGCCGCCAACTGCACCGGCAGTAAGGCCAATAGGTATTTCAAAGGGGTAGATCAGCAAACGGCCGGTAATATCACATCCCAGCAGTAGGCATGCCCCGCCCAGCGCGACAACGGGTAAAGTTCTGGCTAAATGTTCACCGTATTTAATCGCTACCAGATTCGGAATCACCAGACCAATAAAAGGAATAGAACCAACCGTAATCACCGTAGCCGCAACAGTAACTGATACCAGCATCAATCCAATAGCCACAGTTGTTTTATAGCTTACGCCCAGACTGGCAGCCATCTGCTGCCCCATACCCACTACAGTAAACCGGTTGGCAAATACATAACTCAGAATAATTACTGGTACAAGCACATACAGCAATTCATAATGCCCCTGCACCACACGGGAGAAATCACCCAGCAGCCAGCCCTGAACATTTTGTAAAAGATTATTTTTATAGGCATAAAACTCAGCCGCAGCACTTAAAACACAGCCATACATCAGCCCGATTACCGGAATCAGCATAATCTGCTGATAGCGGATTCTGGCAATAATCCAGATGTAAATCAGTCCGGCAACAAAGCAGAACAGCAGAGCTGCCAGCATCTTACTCAGCACACCGGCAGAGGGAAGCAGTACCAGCGAAACCAGAATGCCGAGTTTGGCTGCATCCAGCCCGCCAGCTGTTTCCGGCTCCACAAATTTATTGCGGACAATATGTTGCAGAATCACACCACCGATAGAAAGTCCCATACCTGTGAGCACAATCGCAATCAGACGGGGAAAGCGGCTGGCTTTGACAGTTAACCAATCAGCATCAGAACCGGACAGCAGACCTGTCCATGAAACCGGATCAGTGCCTACCAGCAAAGACACAATACATAAAACAATAAATACACTGATCAGAATACGGTACATCAGTGGTATATCCTGCTACAGCAATGACTGATTACAGCCGTTGTCACAAAGTCATCACCATATAAAACCGTAAGCCGGTAAGTTAAATTTTGCTCCGGCATCAGCTGATACAGACTCAGCATTGATTCTCCTCAGGAAAGTGCTCTTTATGTCGATCCGCTGCTTATGCTGCTGTTTTACGGCATAAATCAAAACATTAAATAAAATTAGAAACAATTAAAGTTGATGAAAATGAAAATCAATTGTATTATCATTTTAAATGTATTGTAAAGTATTATTAATAAAAATAAAAATTCTGACTCTGATAAACAGAGCAGACAGATAGCACAAATCTCTTCCGATGTTAATTTAAGTTAACTGGTTAAATAATTATTACCAGAATGAGTACAGACAGTCATGAATAACTGATACGGCAAGAGAGGATTAATAATATGTTAACGTTAAATACAGATTCTGCTCCTTCTATCGCAAATGAGCACGAAGAATTTATCTGGATGCAGCAATTGCAGGAACCGGAGCAGGTGAAATATCAACTGGCAGTGTGGCAGGTAAACCCATATCCGGATTTAACCATACTGCATAAAAGCATTGTGCATTTGCTGGAAATCCATTCAGACTTAAATGTTCGCTATCACTTTACCGATGACGGAGATTTATATAAATATCCCGATACTGATTTCTCAGCTTGTATCCAAACAGAGCAAATACAGGAAAAACAGCTTATTACCCTTCTGGCGCAACTAATGCAGCAGTCATGGCAGCCGGAAACAACATCCCCCTTTCTGGTTACAGTAATCAGCACAGAAAACAAAGTTTTTCTGGCTTTGCGTTTACATCCAATACTGGCTCAGCAATTTACTCTGGATGATTTAATTCAGGAAATTCAAGCCACTTACACCAGCAGTACCGGAGCACCGCATCAGCTCGAATTATTGCCTTTAGATTTAACTGTACTGAATATACCGGCAACACCGGCTCAGCCTGCAAATACAGAATCGCTGCCAGACATCATACTGGCAGAATTCAGAAATACACTGGCAGAGCCCGATATGACTGCTGACGATGATTTTTTTGATTTTGGCGGACATTCACTACTGGCAACACGGGTGATTGGTAATTTACAAAAAAATCATGGTATTAAATTGAATTTTAATGATTTTTTTAAATCGCCTACGGCAGGCGCACTGGCAAAAATTGCCCGTCAGCAGCAGCCGGCAGTATCCGCAGCCGAAGTACAGCCGGATCAGAGTGCGCCATTAACACTGGCACAGGATTTTCTATGGCAGGCATACAGTTCCTTTGATTTCAGCCCTATTTACAATTTACCGTTTGCCATCGAATTTCAGCAGCCAGTCAATGAAGAAATCCTGCATCAGGCATTTAATGATTTAATCATACGCCATATCGGCTTGCGTACCCTGTTTAAAACCGATAAACAGCAAACCAGACAATATACAGTTCCCGTAGCCGAACTTAACCAATATAAATGGTTCTGGCCGGTCAGCGACAGCCATGGAGTAACACTGTCCGGTGAAGCGGCGTATAAATTTGATCTTACTCGTGAACTGCCTCTCAGAATCCGGCTGTTAACAGCAGATAACGGCAACACAGTTTTATCGTTTCTGGTACATCACATGGTAATAGATGAATGGTCTTTAAATACTATCATGACTGATCTGAGCCATGCTTATGCCGCACGGCTGCAAGGACAGGCACCGGTATGGGCAAATACCGTACCCGCTATTCATGAATTTGCACGCAGACAGCAGCAAAACGGTATTAACCGTCAGCATCTTGACTACTGGCGCAGCCGCTTACAAGGAGCAAAAAAAGGCTTAACCCTGAACACAGATACCATCACCTTGCCGGAAAATACTGCTCCGCAGGTGAAATGGCTGGAAATCAGATTTGATTCTGCTTTTCATCAGCATATTTCCGCATTTGCCAAACTTCATCATGCTTCAATATTCAGCGTGTTCTATACCGCTATTGCAACCATACTGCAAAAAGAGGGTAATTTAGACGAAATCGTCATCGGCACCTCAGCATCCGGCCGTACTGATCCCAATTATTTTGATACCGTTGGCTACTTCACAACCATGGTTGCCCATCGTACCCGTTTTACCCCACAGCAATCATTTACCGCATTGCTGGCAGACACCAGTGAACAAATCAACGAATCCATGGATTATGCTGATATTCCGATTAACTATATTCAGCAGGCTTTAGGTATTCCTGATAACGAAGGATTAATGTTTGATGTTTATATTCACATTCATTCAAACAATGCATTAAATGGTCAGCTAAGCACAGCCCGGGGTGCCATACCTTACCGGCAGATATTACCGGAGCGCAATGAATCCATGTTCGGGCTGCACTTTGAAATTATGGAGAATCAGATTAACAATCAGTACAGCCTGAGCATGATTATTACCTATCAGGCACATCGTTATCCGACTGTACTGGTCGAAAGAATAGCCACAGAAGTGCAGCAGCTGTTAAATGATCTGGCTAAACAGGCATCGGTATAAAGATTCAGATAAACAAAGTACTTAAAAAATTTAAGTACTTTGTTTAATGATTTCCGGCAGATATTATTCAGGCATTTTCCTGCTTATCTCATTCACCACATCCTGTATTGTTTTACAGCGTAGCAAAACAGCCGTATCCAGCCGAATACCAAACTGTTGTGTAAGCTTGTCTGAGAGCATAATTAACTGTTTCAGACGCATACCAGTATTCAGAATTTCAGTTTGGGCAGAAATATTCACGGCATTTTCTGCTGTCTGGGGCAGGCATTCACGAAAAATAGCCAGAATATCATCAGTTACAGCCAGTTCTTGTGTCGCTGTCACTTTGACCTGTGGCGGCGTAGCCTGATACAGGCGTTCCTGTGCCATCTGCTGTATCAGCTTACGGTCTACTTTAACATTACAGGTTAGCGGAATTTCTTCAATCATCAGCCATCTGGTCGGAATATGTGATTTCGGTAAATCAGCCATTAAGCACGTTTTCAAAGCATTAATATCCGCATCGGACTGATTAGCCGGCAACGTATACACCGCCACCAGTTCATGCATTTGTGTTACCGGGTGAGTACAGCACACCACCAGACTATCCTGAAAATAGCCGGATTTAGCCAGCGCAGCTTCAACCTCGGCCGCAGAAATCCTCACACCTTTTATTTTCAGATAACCTTCAGTACGTCCTGCAAAAATAATATTGCCATCATCTCGCATATACCCCAAATCACTCATGCGAAAAGCAATTTTTTCTTCATCACATCCCAGAGACACAAAATCCCCGGTTTGCAACTGACCATTGAGCAAATAACCGTTAGACAGATTCACGCCCGACATATACATTCGCCCCACCTCACCAATAGCACATGGTTGTAACTGCTCATCCAGAATATAATATCGGTTATGTGCCAGTGCTTTACCATAAGGAATCACATCAATATCTTCAGCGGTGATTTCATGCCATATACTCCAGATTGTTGTTTCCGTCGGACCGCCTAACGAAAACAAACGCGCCTGTGGCAGTTGCCGGCGCAAAAACTGAATCAGACCCGGCTTAATATAATCACCACCTTGTGCAATCAGGCGCAAAGACTGCAATTGTTCTTTACTGGCAACGCTGCACAGCATATCCACAATAGCCGGAACACTTACCCAGATACTAATATTATAAGCTGTCAGTAATTCAGCCCATGACATTGCATCCTTAGCCTGTGCCGCAGTAGGAATAACCAGAGAAGCACCAAGAGCCATTGCCCCAAAAACATCAAAAACCGACATATCATGATGAAAGGGCGTTACAGCCATCAATACATCATCCTGATCAGCCTGCCACCGGCTGATGGTTTGTCCGAGTACATTGGCAGTAGCCAGATTATTCAGTACCACACATTTCGGCGTTCCCGTACTGCCGGAAGTATATAAATAATAGGCTGCTTCAGTATTCAGCTGATAGCTGCATTCCGGATGATTGAAACCCTGTGCAGTCAGAGCATCATCAATAAGTACATATTGCCGGCCGGTTACCGGCGTTTTGCTAATTACCAGATCCGTCAGACTATTAGACAGTAAATAATCTCGTCTGGCTTCTGGTGCATCCATATCAACCGGTAACCAGATAATACCCGTCAGAGCACAGGCCAGAACCGCATAAACATGCTCAGCACTTTTAGGCAGACAAACTGCCACTACCGCACCGGCACGTAATTTTTTTTGTTGCAGTGCAGCCATTACCTGAGCCACATTTTTACCCAGCTGAACGTAACTGATTGCTTCACCATCATAGAACAAAGCAGTTTTATCTGGCGGATAATCAAACAGATTATGCCGGATAGAATCAAGAAAGCAGAATGCATCTGCCGCTATCTCATCGTATTTCCCGCGATACTGAAAACTATCCCGATTAGATTCAAAGTTATCCTGTTGCTGTAATTCAGAGCTGTCAGATTGCATATAAACTTTCTCCCGTTTATTGTTGTCGGCTGCTACTCAAATAAGTAATGACAAAAATAGAATTTCAAATAAATTATTTCACCGCAGAGCATTTTATACAGAGTTAACCTTTTTTAAAAGATAATAATAATTATTTTCATTTATAAGAAAAATTTTAATTTCAATTATTTATTCAGATTATCGATAGCAACTTTCAGGCAAATAATCATTCATCAAACTCAGTAGCTCAGCAATTGAACCGGGCACAGCCGGTAATGTTTATATAAAAAGTAATGCCATACGAAAAATAGCACCGGCAGGCACACATTCATCGATTAAATTAAATCATAATAAGAAAGATTTATTAATTAAATTGAATGACAAAATCTGGTTCAGGTATAATGATTTATCGTATTTTTCATAATAGGAAAATCGAAAAACATACCTAAAGTTATATAAAGAGTTATGAGAAGAAATATAAATATGTTTATCATAAAGCAAAGGATAATAAACATATAATTTATATAATGATATTGTTAAGAAAAAATTTCAATATGAAAAAATTTATTTTAAAAATTTCACTAATCATTTTATTATCTGTTAGTACTAATTATGCATATAGTTTTAATAATAGTTATTATAGGTTAATAGAAGACAGATTAACAGAACAGACAACTGAAAAGGAACGTATAGTAAGAGTTTTCAGTAATTCAAATTTAATAATGAGTGAAGAAGAAAAAATCTATTTTTTAGGATGTGATTTCGAACATTCAGAAGAAAATAAACAAGAGATCAATAATCGATTAAATAAAAGTGATTTTTTTAGGAACTATAAAAATGAATTAAAAAAATATCATTTGACAGCAAATAACTTTAGTAAACTTTATTATAGAAATAATAATGACTCATTAGAAAATAATAGTGATTCATCAGACCTATGTAACGAATACAGTAATATTAATATTATACTGCTTGATAATAATGAATTGATGATACCTTATAAAAATCAATTGGTTTTCTTGCATCGTTTATCTAATGAGGATGAAAAAAAACTCAATGATTTTTATAACAATGAGAAATGCCTAGACATGCAAGAGAAAGAAGGAATGGTATTTATTAATGTTTGCTATTATCAAAACATGTCAATTTTAGATGTATATAATGCAATGAGTACAGATCCAGCATATATTTTTAGGGAGAAAATTGGAATAGGTGAAAATCGATCGGTAACTTATGAAGATAAGGCAGTTGATGTTGAGTATAAATGGAAAGGAAAGAATAAGTTAGAAATAATACAGCATTTTGAAGGCGGAGAGGCGTCTTACATTTTTAAACACAAAAAAAATGGGACAAAATTGACAACTATTGATTGTCCTGATTAATAAATAGATCATATCCGAGTCGTAACTATCTCCTGAAATAGTACAGTATAAAAGTAGAAAATTCTCTATGATATTTTTAAGAAAAATTTCAATATAAAAAAATTATCAATATATTGAGTTTTATTAAGTTTAAAAATCAGAAACGGGAACTTAGGTTAAAAGACTTGGCTGTCGTAAAATGTATACAAATGTATATTTTTAATAAATGGCTGGACAATTATACAGAGATAGAGCTATGTGATTAAATACATAGTACGATGTTTTAGCCAAATTTCAATTGATGCTAACTATTATCCACATCGCTCATATTTTCAATACCATGCTATAAAGAAAGTTGAGAAAATTAACGCATGAAATACTTAATTTATCCAATTATTATCTGTTTTATCGTATTTGGGAATGTTAGCAATGCAATTGCAAATATTTCTAATGAAATTGCAAATACTAAAGAAATCGAACTCAAGCATTATAAAAAAATAAATTTACCTTATTCCTCTGCTGAATTAGAAAAATACTATTATTGGGGAGAAAATGGATTGCAATTGTCTCCTGATATGCCGTTTCCCCTCAGGTTCACTAACAAGGAGTTTTCATATAAACCTAAATTATTTGATTATCTCGCTAAAACGACATTCTATTTTCCTCTTTGTTATTTTTATTATAAAAATATTTTATATAAAGGCGTTATACAGATGGCGATAAGTGATAATGATGAAAAAATTTTTACTTTTCAAGTATATAGTTATAATGATCAAGGGGGGGTTATTGATGCAATATTACTTTATAAAGTTCAGAGAGGTGAAATATCATACTGGAATGACTTTATAATAAACCCAAATGGAAAAATTTTGATAACACAATATCAGCAAGTAAACCTTTTTGAAGATGATGAAGAGCCAAAAGATAATCAAATCGAGACCAAAATTGTAGAATTTCAAATGACGCCTTCTGGTATTTTTAACTCAGTAGAGAAGTAGATCATGAAAAAAACAATATATATAGCTGTAATAATAAATTTGTTTATTTATAATAGCTACGCAGAGCAATTTAATGTGGCAGAAAATTATAAAGGTAAATCTGATATTCAGTCATTAGATCTAATTCAACTAGAAAAAGATTGCACTGAACAAATTGATTTTTGGCAAATGACCAATTCTGAACGTGAAAAGATAAGAAAAAATTGTCCAATTAATCAAATTGCTTTCTACTTTCAGAATTTATATGAAACCATTAACAATAAAAAAAATATTTATAATTCTGAGAAGTTAAATCTTATTATTGAAAAAAACATTTCTACCAAAATAATTAATAATACTAAATACCCCGTAAAAGCGCTCAATTTATCCATGTTTAATAAAACAAAATTTATGGATAAAATTAATTTAGCCAAGAGTTATTATGATGTGGATGGTTATTATTGGTTAATCAATCAATATTATTACATTAGTGATGACGGAGATATTTATACATCATTATTAAAAGATATAGATGTTGATGTGAAGCCTATATTTTGGAAACATTATCAAATAGACAAAAAAAATTTTCATTTTAATCTTATAGATCTGCTGATCGATGATGGATATAAATATGAAATTATTTATCCAGATCATTTCAGAATTCTTGAGGGCTCATTAAAAGAAACACCTTATGAAATTGATAAAGTAAAAACATGCTATCAAAAAGAATATACGACAGGATGTAGTATTGATTCGTATCGGTTTTACCATAATATTTTATCTGAAAAAATTGAGATGTTGAAAGAAAAAGATACAAATAATAAAGAATCAATAGAAATAATCGATAAGCAAATTAATAAAAAGTGTTTATCAATATCAGAACCAAATGATCATTTTGAAGCAGAAAAATTTACTTACAACATAACAAAATGTTTAACCAGGCAATTAAAGAAAAAAATTAAAAAAATCGATCAAAGATTAGAGGTTTTATGATCTGAATTTTATGCATACTCAAAAGTTAATTATTAACTACAATAATTGAATAAAAAATCATTACTGGTTTTCGTACCCAAAAATAATAGAAAATATATGATGAATTTTTACAATTTAGTCATTTAATTATTGCAATTAATAAAAAATACAGAACAGGGACTATTCTTACTATTTGCGAAGGGTTAATAATTTAAATAAATAAATTATTTATATCTATTCCTATCCATGATAATTCCTCTGGATCTACATATCTATTCTGAGGATCAGAACATCATTGCGGTAGTAACCACTTATCAGCGTAATAATATAAGACAGATATAATCTGTTTTTGTATTTCTTTTAATGCTTTTTTATTTTTACAATCGTTAATTTTATAAATATCCGATCACTACAATTCAATAAAACATAATTTATACATGACTCATAAATCATTAACCCATCCTCAGAGATATCAGCATCGAACTTATTTACAGTCACTGATGGGTTTTTATGTTTGAATAAATACATTATTATCTTTTATCAAGTATTCGTTACCATTAAAATTGGCAATGATTTATAAATTCTCTTTAAGTCTAAATATTTTGTATTTATTAGATTTTCCGTTTAATGCAGAAGAGGCAATAGTATTAATTGCCATAAACCAGAAAAAATGCGTTAGTGACAATACTGCTAACTTCGTTTTCATTAATTAACGGGACAATTTCATTTTTTGGTGTCGTCATATAAGGATTTAGGTATTAAATAGTATTTTGTATTAGATACACTAACTTGCTACCAGCATCAGAAATAACCCTCATGCCTATTTATCGTAATCTGTACAGAAACCGATTTGCAGTATAAATATTTTTTAGCATAATTTAGTCACACCTAAAAATATCAGGCTTTAGTATAGTTCCGGGCAGTGAACAGAAACGATATTTGCCAGACATTAAATCGTTCATATACCTATGCGCTAAGTACAGAAAAACTGTAGCATTAGCTAGTGGAGATTAACGCCGTCAGATATGTTCAATAATTTTTTTAATGTATCGTAATCGTTGATCTTGAGGTTTTGAGGAGAAACGTTATCCAGCACTTTTGGTTTTTTTGGTTTTTGATTTTTTTCTGGGTTAATGTAAGCATAAACTTTTTTACCATCTGTAAAAAAGTAAAAGTAATCTATCTCTGCAAGGGGACCGTTGGTATCACAATCATGTATAATATCGACGATTGATCCTAGAAAAATCGGAATATCTTGAAATTTATCGGTATCGAGTTGTCGCTCGTTAATAAAAATCTGCTTCTCTTTGATTTTAATATAATCTGTTGTAGTAAGTCGGGAATAATCATGAGGGGCTATTTTTTCAAGTCTGAGAGGATCTTCTTTAAGACTGTATTGTTGCTGATTGTCAAAGAAGACTGAAAATAAAGGCCGGTGTAGTTCTCTTGGATTTTTAACATTCGATAGATCAATTGATTTATCTTTGTATAAACTATCTCCGTAGCACGGATCAGGAGGAGCTGTTTCATGGCGTATAAAATCATAAAGATCACCATTGTCAGCATAAACTTTATTATGATATACATATAAATCTTTGTACGCATTCAGGTAGGTCGCTTTGACTGGTGTAAAAGAATCTCCTATTCTAAGCCATATCAGCCCATCCTTTGTATACATAGAATCACCTGACTGACTAGGATGCATTTCTGCTTTAGTAAATCCATCATATTTATTTTGCAGATTGAATTTTTCGGTAATATCTTTGTATCTTAAACCTGGATCAAATTTAGTCAGATAAAATGTATCATCATCATATAAGTAATGCTCTCTCTCATCATAAGATGACTGAAAAAAATGTGTTTGTGAGGGTGTGAGATGCGGAATTTTTTCTAATTTATCCCTTCGATTATCAAAGATATACACAGCATTATCATCTTTTAATAATACTTCATCACGAAAGTTGGTAATGATTTCCCAATTTCCTTGATGCGAAATTTTTTCTAGTTTATTATCCCTACTATAGTATACATACACATAATTATCATTTTCTAACAAATATTTATAGCCACCAAAGTCGAAAATGATTTCCATATTTCCTTTGAGCTCAGGTATTTTTTGTTTATAAGTTTCTTCCCATACTGCATAATAAGACGCATAATACCAATTGTCAGAAACCAGGAAAAAATGGTTAGCGACTGCTTTGCTAACCTCGTTTTCACTAAATAATGGCGTAAATTTATTTTCTTCGGCGTACTTTAAGGATTTAGGTATAAAATAATAATTTCCACTGGATAATATAAGTATATTTTTATTATCATCAGAAATAACTCGCATGCCTTTATCTGTAATATCCTTCAGGCGTACTTTTGATTGGGATACATAACTAATCTCGTTGCGATCCTTAACTGTTTCTTGCAGATATATACCGTCTTCTTCAACCAATAAATTGTAATGAGAAGAGTTTGTATCTGTATAACAATAACTTGCTTTTGCAAAGTCAATGAATACCAGATAGAAAATGAGTAGTATAATCTGCTGAATAAGATGTTTCATTGTCAATAATTTTTAAAATTATTAATATTAAATTAAATCATAACAAAATAAGATAAGAATATAAAGGACTGTTTTTATCTTAGCTTTAAAATATACAAAATTGCTTTATGTTCTACCGATAATTTGCTTTTATTCAAGATAGATAGCTTTATAGTTAAACTATAGTTCTAAATGTTCTGCGCAGGGCGGAAAACTGATTTCCGGTATAATTATTTATTGATTTAACAAAACTTAGTCGTTTCTTAAAATATCAGGCTTTGGTGCAGTTCCGGCCAATGAACAGAAACGATATTTGCTATATATTAAATCGTTCATATCATGTTTGTCGAGATATAGAAAAACTGTGTCATCAGCCAGTGTGGATTGGTGCTTTCGGATCTTTTTAAAACGAATCGTTTTCCTTTGCTGGAGGTACCAATATGTTCAATAATTTTTTTAATGTATTGTAATCGTTTACCTTGAGATTTCGAGGAGAAACGTTATGCAACACTTTTGGTTTTTGATTTTCTCTAGGATTGATATAAGCATAAACTTTTTTACCATCTGTAAAAAAGTAATAATAGTCCTCTTTAGAATGGGATCGGATGCCTTCATCAATATCACCACCTACAGTAACATAACATGGAATTATAATATCGACAATTGAACCCAGAAAAATCGGAGCATCTTGAAATTTATCGGTATTGAGTTGTTGCCCGTCAATAAAAATTCGCTTCTCTCTGATTTCAATATCATCTTTTGTAGTAAGTAGTTTGAGATAGGCAGAAGGCTCTTTTTTTTCTAGTCTTCGTGAATTTTCTTCAAGACTATAGTATTGTTGATTGTCAAAGTACTCTGAAGATGAAATTTTGTGTAGTTCACCAGGATTTTTGACATTTGATATATCAATTGATCTATCTCTGTAGCTTGGATAAGAAGGATCAGCTTCATGGCGTATAAACCAATTAAGATAATCATTGTCATCAAATACTTTGTCATGATACACATATAAATCTTTGTACGCATTCAGATAGGTCGCTTTAACTGGTTTAAAAGAATTAAATATTTTAATCCATATCAGTCCATCCTTTGTATCCATAGAATCAACTGACCAATTAGTGTGCATCTCCGCTTTAGTAAACCCATTATACTTACCTTGCTGATTGAACTTTTTGGTAATGTCTGTGTATTTAAAATCCCTATCAAACAGATAAAATGTATCATCGTCATACAAGTAGTATGGCGTATTACGGGACTGAATAAGATGTGTTTGCGAAGGTGTGAGATGAGGAATTTTTTCAAGTTTATTCTTATTTATATCGTAGACATACACAGCATTACCATCTTTTAATAAAACTGCATTATTATCTAAGTAATTATTACTATCAGAATCGGCAATGATTTCTAAATTTCCTTTGAGTTCAGGTATTTTGTGTTTATCGGATTCCCCCTTAGACGTATAAGAGACATAATACCAATGGTCAGAAATTAGAAAGAATTTGTTAGAAACAATTTTACTAACTTCATTTTCATTAAATAATGGGGTAATTTCATATTTGTTGATGTCTCTTCTATATAAGGGTTTAGGTATAAAATAGTATTTTGAATCAGATAATACAAGTATCTTGTTACCATCATCAGAAATAATCCGAGCGCCTTTATCTGTAATCTCCTTTAAGCGTATTTTTGATTGTGATATGTAACTAATTTTGTTCTCAGCTTTCACTGTTTCTTGCAGATATATGCCGTCCTTTTCAACCAACAAATCATAATAAGGAGAGTCGATGCGACAAACACTTGTTTGACTTGCTTGTACAAAGTCAATGAATACCAGGTAGCAAATAAGTAATATAATCTGCTGAATAAAATGTTTCATTGTCAATAATTTTTAAAATTATTAATATTAAATTAGATCATAGCAAAATAAGATAAAAATATGAAGGATTATTCAATCTTAGCTGTAAACATATATAAAACATATTTATGCTATATTGATAATTTTTTTTGTATTCAAGATAGATGGCTTTATAGGTAAGCTATAGTTCGAATTGTCCTACGCTTGGCGGAAACCGGTTTTCGGTATAAGTATTTATTTAATATAATTTAGTCACACCTAAAAATATCAGGATTTGGTATAGTTCCGGTCAGTGAACAGAGACGGTATTTGCTATACAAAAGCCATTCATATACATGTGCGTCTAAGCATTCTGTTATTTTGCAAAGATGGATTGAAGCTCTGGCAATATCTAACTTTATCTTATAATCAATCAAATAATTATTTATTTTGAATGATGAGTTTTGATCATATTCATCTGAAGCCTGCCGATAAATATCAGTTATATATTTTTGCCAGTTTGATTAAGCCATAATAATGTTTGCTGGTAATTTGATTGTGCAATTTGAATAATAAAAAAAACTAAGTTAAATTGAACAAAAGTATTATTTTTTCTGTTATTGTTTAATGCTAATAAAACTATTTTTATAGTTTTCTAATTCTGGATCCAACTCATTATTCGTTAAGTAAAAATTACCTGATTCAACTTGGGCAGGTATATCAGTTTGTTCAGTCTTTTTTTAGAAAATATAATGTTTTTGAACAGTCTGTTTCAGTACCAATTTAAAATCAATAAATTATGCCAGAATTGTATTGAGATTTTATATAATTTTGTTTTGCTGTTTTTTCTAACTAAATAATTGATTGTTGATAGATGCTGAGGCTTCCGGTAAATAACTGATTAAGCAAATTCAGCATCTACATATCTTTGTTCTGCAGGTTGTTGATACTAATAAAACTTTATCATTATAATTTTCATTAATGTTTTCGATAAAAAACAAATTAGCTAAATGATACTGAGCAACTTTATCTCCATTTTATACTTTAATAATTAGATTATTTTGTTATTTATTTCAATCTTTGCAAAGCTTATTGCCTGAAAAATACAAGTTAATGCTTGCTGTTGAGATAAGTTTTTTATTGGGGTGTTTCGTGAAGTTACTCTAGTTTTAAGTTATCTATTAATTCAAATTTTCCGGTTCTGGGATTAATCTTATATTTATTCCAATCAAAAGCCGTTGTTGATTCTAAATCATAAATAAAAATTAATGTCCATAAATAATAGTCTTTCAGATAGTATAATTTTTCTGAAGCTGTACTATAATTCGGATCGTTTTTGGATTCATAACATATTATAGAGTCTACCTTTTTATTATTTTTGTATGAAATTAATTTAATTAACATGGAAAATTCGTTTTGATTTTTTTTTCTTTTTTCTTTTTTCAATTTTAATACAATATTATCTTTTAGTTTCGATATAATTATTTCATCATTATTCAGATTACTGAATTTACTAAAATAATCTTTTTTTATTTTCCCGACTGTACATAATTTAGATTCTGTATTATCACAAGTTCTATTTACAGATAATACAAATTCTTTATTTGATAACAATTTTTCTCCATTAAAAGAATTATTTATTAAATTTTGTTTATTACTAGTCTGTGCTTTTGCAGTTTGAGTGCTGCAGGCAGACAGTATCATTAGTAAAATAATCAGGATATACATAAAATTTTTCATATTATTATTTTCCTTATGGAAATTTCATTAAATTCTTTAGGAATACTATAAATTTATCTCATTGTGTTCTGATCTGGAAAATTATTTCCTTCAATATTATATATAACTTTTTCCAGTGTGTTTTTGTTAAAGCTGTTTGTATGATACATTAATTTAGTATAGATAATTTGGGTTAGTGTTGAGTAATGGTAAACCCAAATTTAAATTGAGTATTTATGAAATGGTTTATTGCAGGCAAAAAAATAACCGCATTCAGCGGTTATTAATGGTGGCCAGAGGCAGGATCGAACTGCCGACACACGGATTTTCAGTCCGTTGCTCTACCGACTGAGCTATCTGGCCGTCGGGGAAGAGTGCGCATTAAACCAGATATATGCCGGCTTGGCAAGTGTTTTCTGTGTTCTCTTATCTATGTCGCTGTTTATTTGTTGGAAAAATTAGTTATTTTCTAGTTGCACAAGTGTGATTTTGAAATTCTGTATGTTTAATAAGGTCGTTTTTTTCTTTTTTCAGAATACACACAGGAAACGATTGCTTATCTTGGATTTCTGTCTGATTCTTCACAAAAAGTAGACGCCGGATAAGAGCTGTATTAAGGTAAACACTTTTATTACAAGGGTGAAGAGGATGCAGGGCGAACAAAAGCCGGTATGGAAAGATGGCTGGTTACAGCAATGTATTCATGTACCGTCACCGAATTTCAGCCGGCGTCCGGCACAGACTAAGGTATCGCTGGTGGTATTGCATAATATTTCTTTACCGCCGTTTGAATACGGGCAGCAGGCAGTACAGCGTTTGTTCACTAATCAGATTGATGCTGCTGAACCGGATGATTTTATGCGTTCATTAACCGGATTGCGGGTATCCAGCCATTTTCTGCTGGATAGGGACGGAACGATAATTCAGTTTGTTTCCTGTGATGACGCGGCTTTTCATGCCGGAATATCACGTTTTAACAGCAGGGATGGCTGTAATGCGTTTTCGATCGGAATTGAGCTTGAAGGCTGTGATTTCGAACCGTTTACGTCATCTCAGTATACGCAGTTGTATGCGTTATTGCAGAAGCTGTGTGCGCATTATCCGATTCAGGCGATTACCGGCCATCAGCATGTGGCACCGGGGCGAAAGTCGGATCCGGGGCATTTTTTTGAATGGGATATGCTGCGCAGTAATGGTTTGCCGATAATGACAGAATATCAGTGGCTTTTGTAGTTTATGGCTGCCGGCAGGGGTATTTTTAGTTATAATTCCATTCAACTGTTAATTAAGTTGCGGTTTTCGCAAATTGTCTGGTAGGAATGTAATGAGTGATTCTGTAATGATTGTGCTGGTGATAGGTGCTGCGATTATTTTGTTGGTACTGGCCTATAATATTTATCAGGAAAGCCAATACCGCAAACAATTGCGCGAACAGTTCGGGCATGCTAATAAAGATGCTTTACTGGACAGTCAGGTAAATTCAGTACGGGATGGTGCGGAGGCTCAGTCTGTAATGAATACTAAAACTGTGCCGCCGGCTGAGGAAGTAAATAAAACTGATGATTCATCCGCCGAACAATCTGAGACTTCGGCCACTGATGAAAAAATTATTGATGACACAGTTTCTGAAGAAGAGAATGTGTCTGCTGCGCAAGCGGCATCTTCTGCTCCTGATAACGTTGCAGCACCGGAAAATTCAGCAGCACATATTGATATGGCGCCATTATCACGCACGGTTCCGGTAAAGGGGCGTAAAGCTTTGCTGGATGTGCGGGACATGTCTAAACAGCCGCTACCGTGGTTTGATGTACGTTTTGATTATCTGGCCTATATTGCGTTGTATCAGCCGAAAGAATTACATGCAATGCCTCGGTTGAGCAGCCGTTCCCGTTTCCGGCTGGTGGGCTGTACGATGGATGACCGTTACCAGATAGCTGAACCGATTCCCAGTGTTTATTATCAGGGTTTTGTGGTTGGTCTGCAGGCAATCAGCCGCAGTGGTCTGCTTACTCATGAAGAGCTGGCGCATTTTGGCGAACAGGCCAATCGTTTCGCCGAGCAGATGGATGGTCAGCTGCTGTTAACGGATATTAATACTTTTCTGGATGTGGCGCGTCCACTGGATGATTTGTGCGCAAGGGTTGACCAGACAATTGCGATTCATCTGGTATCACGTACAAATGTCAGCGGAACGGAGCTGCGTTCTGCGGTTGAGAAACAGGGCTTTGAGCTGGGGCATGATGGTGCATTTTTTTATGCTGATACTGATGGCGAGCCTTTGTTTAATATTGTTACGCTGGATAACACACCTTTTACCTCTACTTTGTTAGCAAATCAAAATTATCGCGGATTCAGTATGTTGTTTGATATAGTACATATACCAAACGGCGAGAAATGTTTTGATCAGTTTATGGATATGGCTGTGAAATTATCCAGTCAGCTGGGTCTGGATCTGGTTAATGATAAAGTGGAAGAGTTATCCACAGAGTGGTTGCGTGAGGTACGCCGCTATGTAGTTGACCGGCAAAAGGAAATGAAGCAGGTTGATCTGGAGCCGGGAAGTGAACTGGCCAAAAGACTGTTTTCCTGATATTGCCTGAATATTTTAATTTTATAAAGAGATGGCAAGCCGCAGAACGGGGTTTGCCATTTCTTTTTCCTTTTCCTGAAGGATAGCTGTAATGGATTCAGTAAGCGAACAGCAAATTATTGATTTAACCGCTCTGCTCAATCGTTATGCGCATGAGTATTATGATCTGGATGCACCTACTGTGCCGGATGCGGAATATGACCGGTTGTTCCGCCAGTTGCAGGCTCTGGAAGAGCAATATCCGCAATGGCGGCAGCCGGACAGCCCGAGTATCCGTGTAGGCGGGCAGGCACAGCAAAAATTTGCTGCTGTGGTGCACCAGATTCCGATGCTGTCACTGAACAATGCATTTTCACCGCTGAATGATAATAATCAGTTCGACCATAGTGAGATGTATGCTTTTGATAAACGGGTACGTGATGGTCTTGGTGCTGAGCCTGAATATATTGTTGAACCAAAGTTTGACGGTCTGGCAATCAGTTTGTTGTATCGTGACGGTCTGCTGGTACAGGCATCTACGCGCGGAGACGGATATACCGGCGAGGATGTTACTCAGAACGCGCGCACTATTGTCAATATTCCATTGCGTTTGCTGGGTGATCAGGTACCGGATGTGCTGGAGGTACGCGGTGAAGTACTGATGCTTAAAGCGGATTTTGACCGGCTTAATGCACATCAGCAGGCAGAAAATCAGAAAACTTTTGCCAATCCGCGTAATGCAGCGGCTGGCAGTTTACGCCAGCTGGATCCGAAAATAACGGCACGCCGGCGCTTGCATTTCTATGCCTACGGAATTGCCAGACTGGATGAGCGTTTTGCGGTAAACAGCCACAGCGAAGAGCTGGCATTGCTGGCTCGTTTGGGGCTGACTGTACCGCCACAGGATAATTTGTGCTATCAGGCTGATATCGGGAAGGTGCTGGCTTTTTATGAGCATATTTTTCAGATACGTGCGGATTTGCCGTTTGGCATCGATGGTGTAGTCATTAAGGTAGATAATCTGGCTCAGCAGGAGCAGCTTGGCTATGTAGCCCGTGCCCCGCGCTTTGCTATTGCTCAAAAATTTCCGGCAGAGGAAATGCTGACTACGGTAGAGGCTATTGATGTACAGGTGGGACGTACCGGTGCAGTAACACCAGTAGCGCGGCTGACACCGGTATTTGTAGGTGGTGTTACAGTTACTAATGCAACTTTGCATAATGAAGGTGAAGCACAGCGCAAGGATGTACGTGAGGGTGACACGGTTATTGTGCGCCGTGCCGGAGATGTTATTCCTGAAATTGTATCTGTGGTGCTGGCACAGCGTCCGATGGTGGAAAAACCGGCGGCAGATTTGCTTACTCCGCCTGAAGCTGTGCCCAAATATCCGCCGTTCCGTATGCCAGAAAACTGTCCGGTTTGCGGTCATGAAATTGTCCGTGAAGAGGGTGAAGCAGTGGCTCGTTGCAGTGGCGGAATGCTGTGTCATGCTCAGCGGGTGCAGTCGCTAATTCACTTTGCTTCACGTCGCGCCATGGATATCGAAAATCTCGGTGACCGGCAGATTGAACAGTTAGTAACACAGGGCAGAGTTCGTCATTTTGCTGATGTTTATCATTTGCAATTGGCCGATTTGCTGGCAATGAAACAGCAGGCTAAGCAGGAAGCAGGAGAAAGCTCAGCAGAGTCGGTGACAAATGAACTGGAATTATCTGCAACTGATAAAGCAGGCAAACAGCAGCCATCCAGATGGGCTGAAAATATTCTCGCCGGTATTCAGGACAGCCGGCAGCGTCCTCTGGCTAATTTAATTTATGCTTTGGGTATTTTTCATGTTGGTGAGCGTACAGCAAAACAGCTGGCACAGGCTTTCGGTGATTTGGCTACGCTTATTCAGGCTACTGAGCCGTTACTGGCCTGTTTGCCGGATATCGGTAAGGTGGTAGCACATTCGGTAGCCTATTTTTTCAGTCAGGAAGATCAGACCAGTCAATTGCAGGAATTACTTGATGCCGGTGTGCAACCGCAGACAGAAACACGTCGCACACCACTGGGTAAATACTTTACTCCTGAGCGGATACTGGCTCGTTTACCCAGTGCCGGTTTAACGGAAGCGCGGGCACAGAAGCTGTGGCAATTGGCGGGTAAGGACTGGTCACAACTGTTAACTGATAAAGCCTTGCCGGAAAGCTGGCAGAAATGGTGCAGCCAGCCTGAAAATCATGAATTACTGCAAAAGACGATTGAGTTATGTGAGCAGCTGCTTAGCGGAGAGACGGAGGAAATCACGTCATCGGTTAATGAAGCTGTAGCCGGCAAAACTTTTGTGTTAACCGGTACTTTACCAGACTGGTCACGTGATGTGGCACAGCAGCATATTGAAGAAGCCGGTGGTAAAGTGAGTGGCAGTGTATCGAAAAAAACTGATTTTGTGGTGGCCGGGTCAGAAGCAGGCAGTAAACTGTCCAAAGCTGAGGCACTTGGTGTTACTATACTGGATCAGGCTGCATTAATGACTATGCTGGGAATTAAAGAGTAAATTTGAATGAAAGCTGAACCAATCCGTAAGTGTGTTTTTCCGGTGGCCGGTATGGGCACACGGTTTTTACCCGCTACTAAAGCCAGCCCGAAAGAAATGTTGCCGATAGTGGATAAACCACTGATTCAGTATGCGGTAGAAGAAGCTGTTGCTGCCGGCTGTACTGAACTGGTATTTATTACCGGCAGGAATAAGCGCTGTATTGAAGATCATTTTGATAAGGCTTATGAACTGGAAACAGAGCTGGCTTACCGCAATCAGAATAAATTACTTGATTTTGTGCAGGATATTCTCCCGCCTAATGTGACTTGTCTGTATATTCGCCAGCCGGCTGCATTGGGGTTGGGGCATGCGGTTTTATGCAGCCGGGCTGCAGTGGGTAAAGAAACCTTTGCTGTGGTACTGGCAGATGATTTGATTGATGCACAACCCGGTGCATTGAGCCAGATGATGAATGCGTATTACCGTACGGGTTGTAATGTCATTGGTGTGGAAAATGTTGATCCGCTGCAGACGGGTGCTTACGGTATTGTCGAGATTAATCATCAGAATGATTTTGATTATGTAAAGAGTATTGTCGAAAAACCTCATCCGGATGAAGCACCCTCACATCTGGGAGTAGTCGGGCGCTATATTTTGTCTGCACGAATTTTTGATTTTCTGACTAATTTACCGCTGGGTGCTGGTGGAGAAATTCAGCTGACTGATGCTATTGCACGGCTGCTGACTGAACAGAAAATGATTGCGTATGCTTTTGCCGGCAGACGTTATGATTGCGGTGATAAGCTTGGTTATCTGGAAGCAACTGTGGCCTATGGTATGAAACATCCTCTGGTAGGAGAAGATTTTAAAAAATTATTGCAGCGCATGGTGTGTTAACGCAATACCGGAATTCATACGTAAATGTATCCAGTTTTGTTATTTGCCTGCCTGCTGTTTCGCCGGCAGGCAAGTTTTTTGCCTGGCGTCCTGCTTCAGCGCAATGGCATTGTCTGATAATTAGTGTTGCTAATAATCAGGCGTTCTGTTGCATACCAGACAACTGATTGTGTGTGATTAACAAAGCGCTTTTCATCTTCCATTAATGCGTTTAATGCCTTTACAGCTTCTGGTGAAGACCGGTTTTTCTGCATGCTTTCCAGATTCTGCCACCATATTTCAGCCATACCGTCAAAAACAAAATTCTGAGACTGACGCCCGTTTTGTATTATTTTATCCAGCTCGGGATAACGGTGCGGAATGGTTTGTACATAGCGGGTAATGTTTAAAACGTTTTGCACAGAAGCCACTAGCGGAGCATGATGCTCAATCCAGTATTGGTCAAATTCTTCATAAGTAATATCGGGCAGGCGTTTTACTAACATGGTTAACTTAATCATTTTCTTTCTTTCAGTTTGTGGGTTGTGCGAATAATGATAAAGTTTCACAGTAGTGTTAAAGTCAACAGAGTAAAAATGAAAATCAGTGAATTAGCCAGAAAAAGCGCAATCAGTCCCAGAATGCTGCGCTATTATGAACAGGAAAAATTGCTGACACCTGCCCGTACACAATCCGGATACCGTGAATACCAGCAGGCAGATGTAGAAAGAGTAAAATTGATTCAGCAGCTCAATAATGCCGGTTTTTCGTTAAAAATTATCCGGCAAATACTGCCTTGCTGGCATGAGCAAAACAGTAAATTTGAGCCTTGTGAAATTTACCTGAAAAATATTAATCTGACGTTAGAAAAGATTGAACAACAAATAGCTATATTAATACAAACACGAACCCGTCTGCTTAATATGATAAATAAATAATGTATTTTTGTGTATTTTATTTTGCATAATAGCTGCTGAAACTCAAATAAGAAATAATGATCACAGGCAGGAGATAGCGTTAATTGCCTTTACTGGTGCTGTATTTTATCTGCTCCCAGCTTAAATCAAATTTGGCCAGATATTTTTTCAGTCTGTCTGCATCATTGGCGCGCTGTTTTTGTGCTCTGGACACAGCAAACAAATACCGGCCGGCTTCGGATAAAGTTCGGCTTTTCCGGCATACTTCAATGACCTTTTCCAGCTGATACCGGTCAAATTCATCAATTTCAGCCGGAATCAGCGCATCAGAAAAAGTTACTTGCTGCCAGTGTATCTGTAAACGCCGGATTTCATTTTCAACTTGTTCCAGAGTGATATTTCCTTGTATGGATAAAGTAGCCATACGGGTAATGGAAGCAGTGAGCTCACGGAAATTACCCGGCCATGTTGCCATGGCCGATGTGGCAAACTGAATATAACGGTCTCTGGATTGCTGATTAAAACGCGGCATGGTACCGTACTCCTGCGCAAATCGTGCCAGCTCAAAATCAATATTCGGTTCGATATCTTCTTTACGTTCGGCAAGTCCCGGTAGCTGGTAACTCCATAAATTGATACGTGCGTATAAATCCTCTCTAAAAGTACCGCGGATAATTGCCTGTTTTAAATCTTTGTTGGTTCCGGCAATCAGCTGAAAGTTACTGGATACCAGTTTGTCTGCACCTAGCGGATAAAATTGTTTTTCCTCAATCGCCTTTAAGAGAATAGCCTGTTCATCCAGCCCCAGTTCTCCGATTTCATCCAGAAACAAAACACCGTTATCCGCCTGTCTGAGTAAGCCGTTTCTGCCCAGACTGGCACCGGTATATGCACCTTTGATGTGACCGAACAGTGTAGACATGGCATTATCGCTACTCAGGGTAGCGCAGTTAATTTCTACGAATTGTCCGGTAATCTGATGCTGGTTCAGTTTAAGCCGGTAAATTTGCCGGGCAAGAAAAGATTTACCGGCACCAGTGGGGCCGCATAGCAAAATAGGCGCATGAGAGCGGCTGGCAACCTGTTCTATTTCGCTGATTAGCTGATTGTAATGCCGGTTTTTTGTCGCTATACCTGATTTGAGCAGTTCTGTTGCCTGATTAGCATATTGCTGGAAGCGGGTCAGAATCTGATCGTAACGGTTCAGATTCAGGTCGATTATATTTATTTGTCCGCTGGGGCACGGTGGCGGGTTTGCTATAGGTTCTGCGGCAAGGTTTTCTGGCGATGCAGACGGTCTGGCCGGCGGCGATGATTGTAAAAGTCTGGCAGGATAAAAACGTGATTCTGCCAGTAAGAACCAGCAGATCTGCATTACATGGGTGCCGGTGGTAATATTCAGATAATAATTTTTTTGTTCATTATTAAAAGTATAGTTTTTGGCGATATCCAGTAAACAGGTATACACCTCTTCAAAATCCCATGGATCCTGTATCTGAACCGGAATCGGATTAACCTGGGTATCCGGGGCAATGGTTTTAATATCCAGAATAATTTCTTCGAGTAGTTTTCTGTCCTGAGTGTGATAAATCAGTTCCAGACGATAGATCGGCCATTCCGGATGATTACAGATATCAATAGTAGGGCGCCAGCGTGTCCAGCGTTTTTTTCCTTTGCCCCGCTGGTCAAGTACATTGCCTAAAAAACTGAATACGATATTTTTCTTGTCCATTATTTATTATTAGTTATATAAAATTAAATAAAATTATATAATATTTTATAAAAAATTACGAAAACAAAACTAAAAGTAATTTATTGAAAATAAAATTATCTATTTATTTTTATACTAAAAACAATATTTTAATTATTTTATTTTAGAAATTTACGGACTTGGTACGGTAATTGCAATAAGGATATTGTCTGAAATACATACTGTTTTTTACGGCAGCAGGGTACATAGCGAATGGAATTAAATTAATCGAAAGACTGATTTATTCGCATTATCAACATGTATTCCCCGGTATGAAAGACGTTTCCTTCCGATGAAAAATTTTTGAATAGCTCAGAGGTAGAGCAATTGGTACCAAACCAATCTGTCACGGGTTCGACTCCTGTTTCAAAAGCCATATTGTAATAATTTGTTGTTTGAGCAATACCAGCCAGTAAAGGGAAATAAGCAAAGCAGTAAAGCTAAGACATGAAAAAAACCGGTTAACCGCACAGAATAAACGGATTAATGATTCTGTCCGGGTAAAAAAACCGGATAGCAGGCAAAAAATTGATGAGCCATAAGCAGTTAGTTGAATGTTTAAAGATATCAGTTTTTCCCCTGTTATTTCGTTACTTAATCCGTTTGATTGTGTCTCTTCTCCTTGCTGGCTGCCATAAAAGGAGATTTAATATGTTGAATATAATTAATGTGAAAAAAGGTGAGCTGGCCGTTGTCACCAAACGCGGTGAAATTAATACTATTGTTACCGCAGGCCGGCATATTTTCTGGAATCCTTTTGTCAACATTACTCATTATCTGGTGGATTTAGCTGATACTAAGATTGAACCGGCTATCGCCGAAAAACTGCTCAATTTTTATCCGCAGCTGGTAGAAAAATATTGTCATTATGTCAATGTGGCTGATAATGAGATTGTACTGCGTTATGAAGAACAAATGCTGGTAGAGATTATTCAACCCTCTACTAAAGCATTGTACTGGAAGAGTTATAAAGAACAGGCAATTAAAAAAGTAACTTTGGAGCAAGGGTACCGGTTGTCTGATGAAGTTGCTATGGAAATTATTCAGGCAAAAAATACCGGCAGATTAATTGAAGGTATCGATCACATCAAACTGCATTATTTTATCGATGAGCAAATTGGTACGCTGTTTGTTGATAATCAGTTTGTACAGATTATTCCACCTAAATCCGTAATTGGTTTGTGTGAATTCAAACATAAGCTGGTTCTGGGTAAATTCAAACTACAGGATAACCGTATTGATGATTTGCTGGCGGCAACAATTGAACAAAATGCCCCGCAGCAGATGGCACAATTCTGTATTCAGATGCAGGTAGGTGCTAATCAGACCGGTTTACGTTTTGAAGATGATTTACTGGTAGAAATTCTGCCTCCGGGAACCAAACGATTGTACTGGCAGAATAACTGCAAGCAGCATATGCAGCTTATTGAGCTGACTGACGATTTTCAGCTTTCTGAGCAAATGGTACAGCAGCTGTTACAGCCAAAATTACGTAAAAAAGAAGTGACTGGCGATAGTAGTGTATTGATTGCACAGGTACCGGCATATCATGTTGGCGTATTAAAAGTTAATGGTAAAGTAGAACAGCTGCTTAATGCAGGTATTACTGCTTACTGGCGTTTTAATCGTGAAATCAGTGTCGAAATTGTCGATACACGTTTGCAGACAGTGGAAATATCCGGTCAGGAAATTTTAACCCGGGATAAAGTCAATCTGCGTATTAATCTGGTAGCCAGCTGGTGTTACACCGATGTGTTAAAGGCGTTTGCCAGAATTGCGCAGCCAATGGAGTTATTGTACCGGCAATTACAATTTGCATTACGGGAAGCGATTGGTACTCGCAGTCTGGATGAGTTGCTGGAAAACAAAAATTTAATCGACGAGGTGGTGAATGCTCATATGCAGATGCATATGACGGGTTATGGAATTGAAACGGTCAGTGTTGGCGTAAAAGATATTATTTTACCGGGAGACATGAAAACCATTCTGGCACAAGTAGTAGAAGCAGAAAAATCTGCACAGGCGAATGTTATCCGCCGGCGGGAAGAAACTTCTGCTACCCGTTCCTTACTGAATACAGCCCGGGTAATGGAAAATAATCCGGTTGCTTTACGCTTAAAAGAAATGGAAACACTGGAAAGAATTGCTGAACGAATCGATAAGATTTCAGTTGTAGGCGGTTTGGATCAGTTATTGCATGGTTTGATTAATATTCAGGCGCAATAGCATACATCCGCTAATTAATTTGCTAGAAAATAATGGAAGTTAAAAATGCAAAAGCAAGAATTTGAAGTATTAAAAGAAAATAAAACACGTCCGGTAAAAATGTGGACAAAAGGTGTGCCGGTAGAAGATGTGGCTAAAAAACAATTGCTCGAAACTGCACAATTACCTTTTATTTTTAAGCATATTGCGGTTATGCCAGATGTGCATCTGGGAAAAGGTTCTACTATCGGGAGTGTGATTCCGACTGCTGGTGCGATTATTCCGGCTGCTGTCGGCGTGGATATTGGTTGTGGAATGATGGCGGTACAGCTGTCACTTACCGCTCAGGATCTGCCGGAAGATTTAATGCCATTACGTCTGGCTATAGAAAAGGCGGTACCGCATGGTTCCACACTCAATAATGTAAAGTACGATAAAGGAAGCTGGCAAAATCCGCCACCGATTGTACAGGAGTACTGGCAGCAGCTTTTGCCCGGATTTGAAAAACTGACCAGTAAATATCCGTGTTTTTTAAAAGCGAATAGTTATAGTCATTTGGGAACCTTGGGCGGCGGTAATCATTTTATTGAAGTTTGTCTGGATGAGTGTGATCGCGTATGGATAATGCTGCATAGTGGTTCACGCGGTATTGGTCGTGCAATAGGTAAATATTTCAGTGAGCTGGCTAAAAAGCAAATGAAAAAATATTTCATTGATACCTATTTACCTAATAATGATCTGGCGTTTTTAGTAGAAGGAACCGAATACTGTAATGATTATCTGAAAGCAGTGCACTGGGCACAGGAATTTGCCCGTTTAAATCGTGAAGTGATGATGCACAATACTATCGCTGCTATACGCAAAGTAATCAATGTGCCGTTTACCACGCATTTACAAACTGTAAACTGTCACCATAATTATGTACAGAAAGAGCACCATTTTGGTAAGAATGTTTTTGTTACGCGTAAAGGAGCTGTTTCTGCACGAGAAGGTGAACTGGGAATTATTCCGGGTTCTATGGGAACAAAAAGTTATATTGTGCAGGGGCGGGGGAATGCAGAAAGTTTTCATTCCTGTTCTCACGGTGCAGGCAGAGTTATGAGTCGTGGTGAAGCTAAACGGAAATTTACTGTTGCTGACCAGATGCAGGCTACGGCTCATGTAGAGTGCCGTAAAGATGCTGAGGTTATTGATGAAATTCCTATGGCGTATAAGGATATTGACGCAGTAATGCAGGCGCAACAGGAATTGGTGGAAATCAAGCACCAGTTACGTCAGGTTATCTGTGTTAAGGGCTGATATTATCCGGATAATCAACTGCAGAATATTTTTATATAGAAAAAAAGGATGGCAGACAATGCCATCCTTTTTCAGGTATTTAAAAACTAAATATCAACCTGAGCATTTAGAGCGTTGTTTTCGATAAATGCACGACGAGGTTCAACTTCGTCACCCATCAGGGTAACAAATACATCATCTGCTGCCATCGCATCTTCGATTCTGACTTTCAGCAAACGGCGTACTGAAGGATCCATCGTGGTTTCCCATAATTGTTCGGGATTCATTTCACCCAGACCTTTATAACGCTGAATGTTAATTTTTTCCTGTGCTAAATCCATCAGTAATTCCAGTGCCTGGGCAAAGCCGGTTACAGTGGTAGTCATATTACCTTTGATGACTTCAATTGGTACGTCAGCAATACCGCTTAAAGTGGCCGCTGTCTGCCGAATAATTTGATAGGCGCGGCTTTCAACAAATTTTTGATCCAGATAGCTGACCATATGATTCCCATGCAATTGACGGGTAATTTTAATCATTTGTACTTCATCATCTGCACCGATGCGTTCCAGTTTGAGGTTGTCGTCATTAACCAGAGCGGTTAATGTTTGCACAGCTTTTTCTGCACTGCTTACAGTGCTTAAATCCAGATTCTCATTCCAGAGAAGCAGGGAATTAAGTACATTGTTGTCAATGATACGGCTTTCACGCGCAATCATACTTTGTGCCAGGATCAATTGTTTGGCGATTTCGGACAGAGCATTACCTTCCAGAGTATTTTCGCCAATAATTAATTGAGCATTATTCAGTGCCAGACTGAGCATGAACTGATCTTTTTCAAACTCGTCTTTCAGGTAGTTATCTTTTTTGCCATATTCCACTTTATACAATGGTGGCTGAGCAATATACACATAACCGCGTTCAACCAGTTCAGGCATTTGCCGGTAGAAGAAGGTAAGCAACAGGGTACGGATATGCGCGCCGTCTACATCCGCATCGGTCATGATAATTATGCGGTGATAACGCAATTTTTCCGGGTTAAATTCTTCTTTGCCTATACCGGCACCCAGTGCAGTGATTAAAGTACCAACTTCCTGACTGGCAAGCATTTTTTCAAAACGGGCTTTTTCTACATTCAGGATTTTACCTTTTAAGGGCAAAATGGCCTGAAATTTACGATCACGGCCTTGCTTGGCAGAACCGCCTGCCGAGTCACCTTCGACCAGATACAATTCTGATAAAGCAGGATCCTTTTCCTGACAGTCTGCCAGTTTGCCCGGCAGCCCCAGACCATCCATTACCCCTTTTCTGCGGGTAATTTCGCGTGCTTTGCGCGCTGCTTCACGTGCACGCGCGGCATCAACAATTTTGCTTGTAATGATTTTGGCCTCTGCAGGATTTTCTTCCAGAAATTCAGACAAGGCTTTACCAAGCACTTCATTCACTACGGGACCTATTTCACTGGAAACCAGTTTGTCTTTGGTTTGTGAAGAAAATTTCGGGTCAGGCAGTTTAACAGACAATACGCAGGTTAAACCTTCACGCATATCATCGCCATTAGTATCTACTTTGGCTTTTTTGGCAACTTCATTGGCTTCAATGTAGTTGTTGATGGTTCGGGTCATAACCTGACGCAGGGCGGTTAAATGGGAGCCGCCATCACGTTGCGGAATATTATTGGTGAAACACTGCACGTTTTCCTGATAGCTGTCGTTCCATTGCATGGCACATTCCACGCTCATGCCATCTTTTTCACCATTGGCATAGAAAACTTTATTGTGCAGAGCCGTTTTATTCCGGTTCATGTATTGTACAAAGCCGGCTACACCACCGCTGAATGCGAAGTTTTCGTGTTTGCCATCACGTTTATCAAAGAGTTCAATACTGACGCCGTTGTTCAGGAAAGATAACTCGCGGATGCGTTTGGCCAGAATATCAAAATGGTAATCGATATTTCCAAAGGTTTCGGTACTGGCCAGAAACTGGACGCGTGTACCCTGTTTGTCGGTATCACCGACAACAGCCAGCGGAGCAACAGCATCCCCGTGACGAAATTCTACAAAATGTTCTTTGTGATTTCGGTAGATGGTCAGACGGAGCCAGTCAGAAAGTGCATTAACTACAGAGACCCCTACACCATGCAGACCACCGGAAATTTTATAGCTGTTGTTATCAAACTTACCGCCGGCATGCAGAATGGTCATGATTACTTCAGCTGCTGAACGATGTTCTTCCGGATGCATATCGGTAGGAATGCCACGGCCATTGTCTTCAATAGTAATGGAGTTGTCGGCATTAACTGCTACGGTAATATGATCACAGTATCCGGCCAGTGCTTCATCAATGGCATTATCCAGAACTTCGAATACCATATGATGTAAACCCGTGCCATCCTGAGTATCACCAATGTACATACCGGGACGTTTGCGAACAGCATCCAAACCTTTTAATACTTTGATACTGTCGGCACTGTAATCTTCAGGGTGTTGATCTATCATAAGAATTCTTTACTAAACTTGGCAGCGGTTATGCTGTTAAAGGTCATTTATAACTGTTATTAATTATAAAAAACGTTAGTGGTATAACTGTATAACAGGCCTGTTTGAGGGCAATAAACCAAAAACTTATTATAGCATAAAATCGGTTTTTTTTCAGCCCTGTGCTATATTTAAGATGATGTTTTATCTGATGTTTATTGGAAGATAAGAATGCTGATTGTAAATAATAAACTGCCGTAAACCAGACTGAGCTATTAAAAACAGAAAGCTGGCGTACGGCAGTAACCGGATTTAAGAGTGCATGGATGTTTAAATCCGCATAGGCATAACTATATACTTAAAATTGGGATTGTTCGGGATGGTAAACAGTGTTGAACGGTTTGCATCACCAAAAGCAAGTTGTAAATCTTCTGCATGTAAATTACGCAATACATCCATCAGATAGTTGATATTAAAACCGACTTCCAGTGTATCTCCCTGATAAGCAATTTCCAGCTCTTCACGAGCTTCTTCCTGTTCGTTATTGTTACAGGTCACGCTCAGTAATCCGGGCTGGATTTGCAGGCGGGCACCGCGAAATTTTTCATTGGCGAGAATGGCTGCGCGTTCCAGTGCACCCAGCAGCTCGGTACGGTTGGCCAGAAAGATTTTATCGTTATCCAGTGGAATAACCCGGTTGTAATCCGGAAATTTACCATCCACGACTTTAGAAACAATAATGGTGTCATTACAACGGAAACGTACCTGATTGTTCAGCAGTTCAATAGTGATCGGCTGTTCGGGAAAGGTAAGAAGTTTAAAGAGTTCCAGCACAGTTTTACGCGGCAGAATAACTTCTGCTTTGGGTAAATCGGCTTCTATATTGCAGGCTGCATAGGCCAGACGATGTCCGTCTGTAGCAACCAGACGCAGCTGATTGCCTTCTGTCTGCATCAGCAGACCATTCAGATAATAGCGGATATCCTGAATGGCCATGCTGTACTGCACCTGAGACAGCATTTCACGAAATGTTTCCTGTGGCAGGCTGAAGCTGGCATCAATATTTTCGCCCACACTCATTAATGGAAAATCTTCTGCCGGCAGGGTTTGCAGATTAAAACGGCTTTTGCCTGCTTTCAGCACCAGACGGTTGTTATTCCAGTCCAGAGAAACGATTGCGCCGGCCGGTAAAGCCCGCAGGATATCCTGCAGTTTTTTGGCATTGGTGGTAATGCGAAAATCTTCTGCTTCGCTTTTGGGGCCGATGGTATCAATCTGAATTTCCAGATCGGTTGCCAGAATCTTGATTTGCCCCTGATGGTTTTCCAGTAATACATTAGATAATATCGGTAATGTATGACGACGCTCTACAATACCGGTTACTGCCTGCAGCGGTTTGAGTAAACTGTCACGTTCTGCTTGTAATATCAGCATATTTTGTTCCTTGGTTTAATCTCGCAAAATCATCATTAAGGTTTCATACGCTTTGGTTGTTTCAGCATCATCCTTGCGGAGTTTGGAGATACTTTTTACCGCATGCATGACTGTGGTATGGTCGCGGCCACCAAATCCGCTGCCAATAGCGGGTAAACTAAGCGGAGTAAGTTCTTTTGCCAGGGTCATGGCCATCTGGCGCGGTCGGGCCAGATTCCGGGTACGTTTTTTCCCTACCATATCACTAATGGTAATCCCATAAAATTTTGCTACCGTATTCTGAATGTGTTCCAGGGTCATGGGTTTATGGTTAACAGCCAGAATATCCTGTAATGCTTCAGTAGCCAGCCCTACATCAATCGGGCGGCTGGCAAAACGGCTTTGTGCTACTACTCGCTTGAATGCACCTTCCAGTTCACGCACGTTACTACGGATATGTTTGGCAATAAAAAATGCAGCTTCGTCCTCAAGCTTCACCTGAGCCATCTCAGCTTTTTTCTGCAAAATGGCTACGCGCATTTCCAGCTCCGGCGGTTCCAGTTCCAGACTCAGCCCCCATGAGAAGCGGGATTTCAGGCGATCGTCCATGCCGTCTATATGAGTAGGCAGCGTATCACAGGTAAGGATAACTTGTTTTTTTTCGTCAATTAAATGGTTATAGACGTAAAAAAACTCTTCCATGGTACGGTCTTTACCGGCAATAAACTGTACGTCATCCATAATCAGTAAGTCTACCTGCTGATATTGCTGGCGCATGGCATCAAAAGATTTGGCGTGGAATGCATTCATGATGCCGCGAATGAATTCATCAGCATGAATATAGCGTATTTTTACTTTGTTGTCGGTGGCAAACAGCTGGTTGCCAATAGCCTGTACCAGGTGGGTTTTACCCAGACCGGTACTGCCATAGATAAAAAACGGGTTGTACATGCTATTGCCGGGATTTTCTGCAATCGACAGCGCAGCAGCGTGAGCAAGACGGTTCCCTTTACCTTGTACCAGAGCAGCAAAAGTATGTTCAGGGTTAAGGTTGGTATCAGTATAGCGGGATTTTTTACCATTTTCATGTGCTGAATCAGAGGTGGCCACTGATTCGCCAGCCTCAGGTTTTTCTGTAGCGGTCTGTTTGCTGTTTTCTTTTGTTTCGGCAGTAGCACTTGCGCTTTTGGTCTGGGTGTTTCGCAGGCGTTTGGCAATAATGTCCTGAGCAGATTCGGTACGTTTTGCCGTTGTCTGTGGTTTGGTTGAAACTTCAGAATGAATTTTATTGGTATTAACTGAATCCGGTTTAATATCAGCCGGCTGTTCAGCGACATTTATGACTGGTTCTGCAGTCTTGACCGGTGAATTGTTTCCTGCCGGTATTGCCTCAGTGGCAGCCTGCAGAGATAGTCCCTGTCCGATTTTCAGAATTAATGGTGTGCTGCCGTCTGGCAGAACAGATTGTCTGGCACTTTCGATAGCCGGCCAGAAACGCTCGCGGATATGATTGAAGGTAAAAGTATTACGCGCAAAAATAACCCAATTGCCATTTTCTTCGCCCACAGTTAAAGGTGCAATCCACATCTGGTATTGCTGAGAAGGTAAGCTTTGTTTTAATTGCAATAGGCACTGAGGCCAAAATTCTGTCAGGGTCATTCGTGAAGCTTAAATTTATCTGTCAATCGGAGCTGGCTGAAGGCTGGAAACAATAAGTGCCTATTATGCTAATTATACGCAATAAACAAATTTCTGACCATGATTTGCACTTTATACCAGCACAGCTCCCGTAAAGCTTTGCTACAGATTATATTGATTGACAAAGTGCTGTTCTTGTTGTGTAATGCTACGTTTTATTTAAAGTTAATTCGGGAATAAATTATGAAACGCACTTATCAACCATCCGTTACCCGCCGCAAACGCACTCATGGCTTTCTGGTTCGCAGTAAAACCCGTGGCGGACGTGCTGTACTGGCTGCCCGCCGCGCCAAAGGCCGTAAACGTTTGGCTGTGTAAGAACAAGAATGGATTATCATTTTGGCAAAAAATATCGCCTATTAAAAACGGATGATTTTTCATCCGTTTTTGCATTACGTTGCCAAAAAAGCCGTGCCTGGATTCAGGTTTTTCAGGCGCGCAATAGTTTAGGTTTCCCGCGTTTGGGGCTGATAGTAGCCAAAAAAGTTGCCAGACGTGCTAACCGGCGCAATTATATGAAGCGCTTAATACGCGAATGGTTTCGCCTGCATAAGCATGAATTGCCGCCGATAGATATAATCATTCGTGTACGCCAGCCGTTCCGGCATGCTGAGTACGCTGGCGTAGTCAGGACTTTACAGCAGCTGCTTATTACAGCTGACAGGTGTAAAGCATCTTCGCAATGAGATATTTATTGCTGGGTCTGATCCGGTTCTATCAGTATGCCATCAGCCCGCTGTTACCACCGCGCTGCCGCTACAACCCGACCTGTTCGCAATATGCCGTACTGGCGCTGCAAAAATACGGGGTAATGAAAGGTAGCTGGCTGGCGATAAAGCGTATTTGCCGCTGTCATCCATGGGGTGGTTGCGGTCATGACCCTCTTCCTTAGCGAGTAGACGGAATACACTATGGATTTCAAACGATTATTGATATTTTTTGTGCTGACCATGGCGATTTTGCTGGGTTGGGAAAAATTATACCCGCAACCCGAAAAACAGCCAGCTGCACAACAAACATCATCCACCAGTAACAGCAATTCTTCTACTGGTGTTGTTGCCGAGAGTGCCCTGAGTAAAACAGAGCCGATAACAGTGACTACTGATACTGTTAAGGCTGTTATTGATGAAAAAAGCGGCGATTTACGCCAGCTAACTCTCAATAAATACAAGGCCACCAGTGATGCCAGCAAGCCTTTTGTATTGCTGGATAATGGTGCAAATGGTCATCAGTATGTTGCCCAGTCGGTATTATTAAACCGTCAGGGTGACTATCAGTTTAAAGATCTGACATTTACAGCTGCGCAAAAACAGTACACACTTAATGGTGACAAACTGGATGTGCGTCTGACTGCTGCCGAACAAAACGGCGTACAGGTTAGTAAAATTTATACATTTACTAAAGGCAGTTACTTGATCGGGCTGCGCTATGAAATTGCCAATCACAATGCTCAGCCATTACAAATGGATGTAGCTTACCGGGTACTGCGGGATGATAAGGAACCTGAAGGTACAGGCTATTTCGATCACACTTATACTGGTCCGGTACTGTATACCCCGAATGGTAAATTTGAAAAAGTAGCCTTTAAAGATCTTGACAGTGATTACACCTCTGGTCGTGATCAGGCAGATTATCAGCGTAAAACCAATACCGGCTGGATTGGCATGACCCAGCATTATTTTATGACTACCTGGATTCTGCAGCCGAAAGAAGGTAACAGTGTTTGTGGTACCAGCGACTGCCAGATAGATATCAGAAAACGCAGTGATGGTCTTTATTCTGCCGGTGTACGAGTACCGCTGAAGGATATTGGTGCTAACTCCACCGGCAGTTTCGGTATTTCCCTGTATGCCGGTCCGCAGATTTATTCTGTCATTACTAAAGTAGCTGATCATTTGCAGATGATTAAAGACTACGGCAAAGTATCGCTGTTTTCTTCTCCTTTATTCTGGTTGCTGAACTGGTGGCACAGTCTGGTACAGAACTGGGGCTGGGCGATTATCCTGCTTACTCTTACTGTCAAAGCAATTCTGTTTCCGCTGACACATGCCTCATATAAATCGATGGCTAAGATGCGTGCTGTGGCTCCGCGTTTGCAGGCATTGAAAGATCAGTACGGTGATGACCGTATGCGTATGCAGCAGGAAATGATGTCGCTGTATAAAAAGGAAAAAATTAATCCTGTTGGCGGTTGTTTGCCTATGCTGCTGCAAATTCCGGTATTTATTGGTCTGTACTGGGCATTGTTTGCTTCGGTAGAATTGCGCGGAGCTCCATGGATTGGCTGGATTACCGATTTAGGCCGTCAGGATCCTTACTTTATTCTGCCTGTGCTCATGGCACTGACTATGTATCTGCAAACATTTATGAATCCGCCGCCAACTGATCCGGTTCAGGCGAAAATGATGAAAATCATGCCAGTAGCTTTCTCTGTAATGTTTTTCTTCTTCCCGGCAGGGCTGGTTCTCTACTGGTTGACGAATAATATTCTGACTCTGGCTCAACAATGGTTTATCAATAAACGTATTGAGCGACAGGCCAAACTGCATCGTTCACTGGATATATAAAATACAGTCTGAAAAAAGCACTTCATGTTGAAGTGCTTTTTTTATTTGCAGCTTGATTGAATAAATATACCAAATTTTAATTGTCTGACCGCAGAAGCTGCTGTAGTAAACAATCAGGCATATTCAGTAATTACTGAACGTAGGTTGTAGTTTGCTGTGTGGTTGTAGTCTGAGCCTGCTGTACCGGATTTAACCGGATTTCCACACGGCGGTTTTGTGCACGTCCTTCAACAGTTGCATTGCTGGCAATAGGATTGGCAGATCCGTATCCGTTAGCACTGATACGGTTATAAGCAACGCCACGGGAAGTCAGGAAATTTGAAACTGATTGTGCACGGCGCTGTGATAACGGGATGTTAATACTGTCATTGCCTGTGCTATCAGTGTATCCGGCAATGGTGATGGTAGTGTCTACATATTTAGCCAGTACTTCAGCTACCGAAGACAGAGAAGAGGTAGCCGCGCCACTTAAATCTGAACTATTGGTTGCAAATGTCACATTTTCAGGCATAGTCAGTTTAATCTGATTACCCTCACGCTGAACTTCGACATTGGTATTAGCCAGTTTCTGGCGTAACAGTTTTTCCTGATAATCCATATAAGCGCCAATACCGGCTCCGATAGCACCGCAACCAAGTGCTGCATTACGTGCACCGCGGCTGTTATGAGTAATCGCGCCGACAATGCCGCATACGGCAGCGCCACTTAAACCATATACTGCTGTTTTACTGGCATGAGACTGACCGGTAGACGGATCGGTAACACAACCGGTTAAAGCAAGGGTGGTAGCGGCTGCAAGTGCAGCCAGTGGTTTCATAATAGTCATACTTACTCCTTCTCTTGAATATAAGCTTGATTATGCTTTTCACAGTTTCTGTTTTATGCTTTCTATAGTAGAAAAGCAAGAGTCATGCTTTTTTGGCAATATGATGTACTGAAAAGAAAAATGGTTATATCTATATGATAAAAAGATAAGTTTTTGGTTGAAAACTGCTTTAGACCATAATAATTATTGGCTATAGTACCGTTCAGGCTACTATAATTAACTTTTTAAGCTGGTTATATCTTGAAAACAACCAGTTTAACCTCATACAAACTAATTACCTTAGTACAGTGCTACCATTTTAGCCATTTGGAAACGACATGCTCAGCTTGTATAACACTTTAACCAGAAGCAAACAAGAATTTACACCGATTAATCCGCACCAGGTGCGTATGTATGTGTGTGGTATGACTGTTTATGATTATTGCCATCTTGGTCATGCCAGAGTAATGATTGTATTTGATCTGGTGGCGCGCTGGTTGCGGGAATTGGGTTATCAGCTTGATTATGTACGCAATATTACTGATATAGACGATAAAATCATTGCCCGTGCCAATGAACGCGGGATTAGTATTACTAAGCTTACCGATTATTATATTCAGGCCATGCACGAAGATGCAGCCGCTTTGGGTGTACTGCCGCCAGACCACGAACCGAGAGCCACGCAATATATCCCGCAAATGATTGCTATGATTGAAGATATCATTGCTAATAATAAGGCTTATATGGCGGATAATGGCGATGTTTTTTATGCGGTACGCGAGTATCCGCAATACGGTCAGTTAAGCGGGAAAAGTCTGGATGATTTGCGTGCCGGAGAACGGGTTGATGTTGACGGACATAAACGGGATCCGTTGGATTTTGTGTTGTGGAAATCAGCCAAGCCGCATGAGCCCGCATGGGATAGCCCGTGGGGCAGAGGACGCCCGGGATGGCATATTGAATGTTCTGCCATGAGTAAAGCACTACTGGGTAAAAATTTTGATATTCATGGAGGTGGTGCTGATTTACAGTTTCCTCATCATGAAAATGAAATTGCTCAGAGTTGCGGAGCGGAAAAAAACGGATGCTGTGAAGAGCATAATCATTTTGCCAGCCATGTTAAATATTGGTTACATAATGGATTTATTCGTGTGGATAATGAAAAAATGTCTAAATCACTTGGAAATTTCTTCACTATCCGCGAAGTGTTGCAGAAATACGATGCTGAAGTTGTGCGGTTTTTTATTTTGCGTGCACATTATCGCAGCCCTTTGAACTATTCGGATGCTCATCTGAATGATGCAAAAGGCGCATTAACCCGCTTATATACGGCACTTAAAAATACAGCTGCGGCAGAAGTGGCAGTACATGCTGACTTAAATGATTACACGCGCCGTTTTTATGCAGCCATGAATGATGACTTTGCTACCGTTGAAGCTGTAGCAGTATTGTTTGAGCTGGCTAATGAAATTAATAAAACACATGACGCCAAACTGGCAGGATGTCTGAAAGGGCTGGCAGGTTTACTGGGCTTATTACAACGTGATCCGGCTGCTTTTCTTCAGGGAGAAGTGGGGGAAACGGTTCAGGGTCTGGATAGCGCAGCTATAGAAGCGCTGATAGCTGCACGGCAGCAGGCTCGTGCAGAACGTAACTGGGCTGAATCTGACCGGATTCGTGATGAGCTTACGGCAGCCGGTATTGTATTGGAAGATGGTGCCGGCGGGACTAGCTGGCGTCGTGCCTGAATTTGTATATAGTACAGCCTTAAGTCTCAGACTGGGTGTATTCTTGTAATGCATTATGGTCTTGACAGCAATGTCAGACTTAAATAGTGGGATGTGAGGAATCTGGTCGTTTCATATCGTTTTAGCTGTGAAGAAGAGTAGCTGCTATATACTGATTCACTTGAAAATCTTACTCATGCGAGTATAATTACCCGATTCTGGACATCCGTTTCAAGAGGTACAGGCACAACCCCTGTGCCCGCCAACCAAGGACGATATTATGAATAACAGCATTCAACCGAACTACCATGATATAACCGTGACTTGCTCTTGCGGTAACACTTTTGTAACTAAATCCGCAATGGAAAAAGATACTTTCAATATCGAAGTATGTTCTGCATGTCACCCTTTCTACACAGGTAAACAGAAAATCGTTGACTCTACCGGTCGTGTGGATAAGTTCAATCAGAAATACGGCAATATGTTCAAACGTTAATTCTTATTTGCAACATGTTGCACCGAAAAAGACTGCCACCAGGGCAGTCTTTTTTATCAGATAATCTGATGTTGTGTTTAATACAGTAGCAAAAATAGCCAAAAAATTCGAATATTTTACTGGTTTGATTATTTCAAGCGGGTATACATTTACCTTTCATATTACGAAACTCTTTCTTGATAGTTCCGCGCAAAATTGTGAATTTGCATTTTCTGATTCATAGTTAGTAAAAAGCATTGATTTAATCTTGTTTTACCGGGATCGCTGTTTTCTGTTACCTATCCAATTTTAAAATCTGAAAAATACAAATTTTTCTTATTTTTCTTTTATTCAATATATAAAATCGATAAACGCTAACGCTGGCTTAAAGTTTGATTGGTTAATAACCATAACCAGCTTACTAGTACAAAAGGTAAGGTTAATACAGGTATGGCAAACGGCTTCAGTATTGTGGCTAATGCGGCCTGAGTAAGAACAGTAAAGATAATACCGAAGACAATATAAATAATGGTTTTAAAATCCTGATTATTACTGAAAGTAGCCAGTGTGATAGCTGTCAGGATTGCATTAAAAGAATAGAGGCCGAGAGAGATCATTTCTATCTGACTGCCATATAACAGTGCAATACCGATGGCCAGTAAAGAACTGGCCAGTGCATAGATAGCCATTCTGATTGAATTGACTGCCAGTCCCGCCAGAAAAATGACACCTGCCAGCGTGCTGTTAAATAAAAATACTTCGGCAATGCCCAGTATACTATCCGGTATTAGATGCAGCAGATTAAAACTTGAAATCTGTGCAGATAATTCCGTAGACGGTTCGCGTATCAGTACTGAGAATGATGGTGTAGCCAACAGATACAGCCATGTAATCAACACAAATGGTATTGTCAGACAGGGTAAGTACCATTGCTGTAATATTGAGCTGAATGCTTGTGTAATAAATACTGATAATATGGCAGCAAGTATGATACTTAGCCATAAATACAGTGAATTTTCGCAGAAAACAGATAAGGCGATACCAATCAGACAGGCATTGAAACCATAAATTCCTTGCAGCCAGGCTTTGCGGTTAAGCTGGTACAGGTAAGCTATTGCATTGGCACAGACTACAGCAAGTAAGCAGGCCAGAGCAGTTTGTGGCTTACCGGCACTGTAACTGCCAAATAGTATGCCTATTGAAAAGATTAGCCCGGAAACAGGATTGTTTTGCAACATAACCTGTCCGTAGCTGCGCAGGATAACATCAATAAACTGACAAAGATGATTGGTACTGGTTAACTGATGCCAGTACTGACGTACTGAGGCTGTGTTCATCTGATTTCTCCTTTTTATTTTTACTTTAGCTGAACAGATAAATTACTATCAGCAGCGGTAACTATGAATATTAGAATGATTATAAAAGAGAATAAGCGATAGTTGGGTTGCAGAAGTATAAAAATGTAATTATCCCGTATCTATTTAGGTGAAATACAACCTGTAAGAAGTAATAGATATATATATCAGGGAGTTTGTCTATAACAAAAATTACACGGATGTAATGCTGCTATTGAACAATCTACTGAATAATATTTCAAATATAATCCAGATTAATTAAAACGAATTTCATATGAAATTTATAAAACTAAGCAAATCAGATAAGTTTGATTTATATCTAATGAATAAAGAATAAACCTGAATATTAAGTAATAAAAAATACTAAATATTGTAAGTTAATTTATTTTTTTGTAATAATAATAATTCCCAGTATTAGATATGGAAATAAATATGAAAATTTTGAAAACAGTGTTGTTATTATCCCTGAGCATGATACTTTTTGGGTGTGGTAACTCGAAGCAGGCAGAGCCAAATAAAGCAGGTAGTGAGGCAGTACAGTCAGATGCTAGTAAGTCTGACAGCAATAAAGCAGATAACAATAAATTAGATGATGATACTATTCAGAGCTACTTTAGCGAGCTTAAACGGCAACTGCCTATGAGAGTTTCCTCAACTACCCAGCTGGTCGATCTCACTATTGGAAATAATGTAGTAGATTATAAATATGTAGTAACAGGAAATAAAAAAAATTTCTCATCATCTAATGTTCAGAAAATGACTAGTGATAACTTAAAAAATAAATATTGCGAAAATAGAGATCCTGATCTCGTGAAATTAAGAAATTCATTTCCGGATGGCATTAATCATCATTATTATTTTAAAGATGAAGATAAAGAATTATTTAGTGTACATTTAGTACCATCTGATTGTGATGCTAAATAAATTGAAACAGATAATGTGAAAGTAATCATCATAACAGGGTGTTCAGCCCTGTTTTTCTTTTATTATTCATCATTAATTATTTAAACTTTGCCGATATTATAGTTTTAAAAGGTTCAGTTCCGGAAAACAGGCCGGTTGCGAAAATCAAAAAACATAAATTGCCAGCAGACTAATTTATATCCGGATATGAAAAATAGTGAAGCTGGCTTTGTAATCTTATAACCAGACTGAATTATTATATTTAGCTATCAGAAAATCATGTACGGCATAGATTATCTATTCCGCTAAAAATAATTCTGAATATCTTCTCTTAATTCCTGGCAGAGGCGGAATGCAGAATCTGCTTAAAACAATTATCAGCAGGGGGATTATCTTTTCTGCCGAATATGCTATTGTTCGAATAGCAGCCGGTATAAAGCCATTTACCTGACTGCTGATTCTGATAACTGGTATGGTTACCAGATTTTTTATGATAAAAATATTTAGCAGGAAAAACTTATGCAGCTACAGCTGAATTCTGTCGGTACACCTTTATTCTATGGCGTATTTATCGTGATTGTCATTGTGATGATTGCAATTGATATGCTTACATTGAAAAAAGAGGGAGTGCATCGGGTTAGTACCAAAGAAGCTCTACTATGGACAACAGTCTGGATTACTGTCTCTCTCGGATTTGCTGCCTGGCTGTATTTTGAGCTGGCACATAATCCTGCCGCCGGTCCGGCTATAGCAGCAGATTCGGTGATGGATTTTCTGACAGGTTATGTTTTGGAAAAATCACTCTCAGTCGATAATATCTTTGTATTTATTCTGATATTCGGTTATTTCAAAGTGCCGGCTGAGTACCAGCATCGTGTTTTGCTTTACGGTGTACTGGGCGCTATTGTACTACGCGCCATTATGGTGGCTCTGGGTGCAGTACTGGTCAGCCGTTTTGAATGGGTATTGTATCTGTTTGGTATATTTCTGCTTTATAGCGGGATTAAGCTGATGCTGCCTGAAAAGGCGGAAGATAAAGGTCTGGCTGATAATCCGCTGATAGGCTGGCTGCACCGGTATATGCGTGTTAGCGGGCAGTTAAACCGGGAAAAATTCTTTACCGTTGAAAACGGTCAGCGTATGGCAACTCCTTTGCTGCTTACTTTGATTGTGATTGAATTAAGTGATGTTGTTTTTGCTGTTGACAGTATTCCGGCAGTATTTGCCGTCACCACTGACCCGTTTATTGTTTTTACTTCCAATATCTTTGCGGTACTGGGGCTGCGTGCGATGTATTTTTTACTCGCCAATGTAGTAGAAAAATTTATCTATCTCAAATACGGGCTGGCTGTGGTTTTAACTTTTATTGGCGGCAAAATGCTGGTGGCCAAATGGTGGCATATTCCTTCTTTTGCTTCACTGACTGTCGTGTTTAGTGCTTTAATGATTGCTATACTTGCTTCATGGTGGAAAACCAGACAACAACCATCAGCTTAATTAATAATAGGTGATATTTATTTAAACAGCCTGTTATCTGTTACTGCCATTAACCGGCAAAAACAGATAACGGGCTGAAATTCGAAATTAGCTTAAAAACGATTAAGCTAATTTATTGATGATTTCGCTTACCCGTGCTACGTAGATTTTAACGGTTTCAATATCGCCGCGCGGAATTTCATCTACGCTGGCATCTGCCGGTGTTTGTATCAGCGCTCCTCCAGAGCCTCCGAGTACATTAATATCATTACGGTCTGCTTCTTTGTTATTGGCCGGTAACAGTCCCAGACTTACCCAGATACCGCCGTGCTGTGCGGCCAGTGTCTGCATCCAGAGAAGCGTAACCTGTTTGTCACCGTTAAAGCTGGCACTATTGGTAAATCCGCCAAATACTTTATTTTGCCATGCGCGCTCTGCCCACAGTCCTGAAGTGGCATCAGCAAATTTTTTGAATTGCCAGGGTACATTGCCCATATAAGTAGGTGCGGCAAAAATAATTCCTTTGGCGTCGTGAAGCTGTTGCCACTGATCATTGTCCAGATCACCATTAGCATCAATTTCAACCAGTACTGCATCGGTATCTGCAGCGGCTGCTTCAGCTATTTTACGAGTATGGCCGTAACCGGAAAAAACCACTATTGCCAGTTTACTCATTTGTACATCCTTATGAATGATTAAATGTTAAAACAGTTTATGCGTGCTGTGCTGCTACTGCAAGAGAGTTTCAGGAAACAAAAATTTCGATTATTGCCTGCGAAGAAATTATTGAGTGATGCATTATTATCCTTACACATACCAGTTGCTATGGTATTTAGCTAATACACTAATACACTAATGCACTAAGACAGCATGCTGGAATTTGTTAGTTTACGGTACGCTTGCTGTTGTGGTAAATTATTGTTAAACTCAATTAATACATAATCATGCTAGAGTGATAACAGACAGGAAAATTAATGTTGCCGGTAGCCTGTATCAGGCTTACAAAAGATAATTAACAGCGGCAGCACACATCAGGCACACAACCATTTCTTCATAGTAAACACTGTAATTGTTTCAGAACCTGCCCGTACCGGCGGCACACCAAAAATAGCCAACAGGGCAGTAACCGTGGTGTAACTTTTACTCATGAGAGGTAATTATATGGCGTACGCTAGTACCAATCCTTATACCGAGCAACAGGTAAAGGCATTTTCTGATACTACCGATATTGAGCTGGAAGCAGCATTAAATCATGCTGATGCCGCTTTCCATCAGTGGAAAACTACTACATTTGCCCAGCGTGCGCGTATTCTGCAAAACGCTGCGGATATTCTGCGGGCTAATATTGAAGAATATGCCAGTTTACTCACGCTGGAAATGGGTAAACTGTTTAGTGAAGCTAAAGCAGAAACGGAACTGTCAGCACAGATTCTTGAATATTATGCAGTTAATGCTGAACGGCAGCTTCAGCCGGAAGTGTTACCGGTTACATCCAATAAAGGTAATCGTGCCCGTATTGAATTTGCTCCGCAGGGTATTATTCTGGCTGTTGAGCCATGGAATTTCCCTTATTACCAGATAGCACGTATTGCAGCCCCGCAACTGGCTGCCGGTAATGTGATTGTGCTGAAACATGCTTCTAATGTACCTCAGTGTGCAGCGAAAATGGAGGCGATGTTCCTTCAGGCCGGTTTAATGGCCGGTGCTTTCCAGAATCTCTATCCAACTCATGCTCAACTGGCCAAAATCATTGCAGATCCGCGTGTACGCGGTGTAGCGCTGACTGGCTCTGAAAGTGCCGGTGCCATTGTTGCCGCTCAGGCCGGAGCCGCAGTGAAAAAATGTACCCTCGAACTGGGTGGTGCAGATGCGTTCATCGTACTCAATGACGCAGATATCGAAAAAGCAGCTAAATGGGCTGTTTTCGGACGTCACTGGAATGCCGGTCAGGTATGTGTCAGTGCCAAGCGTATTATTGTAGAAGATGGTGTATACGATCGTTTCCTGAGTTTGTATCGTCAGGGTGTGCAGCAATTGCGCATGGGTGATCCGATGGATGCAGCCACAACACTGGCTCCGCTGTCTTCACGCTCAGCCGTTACTGGTTTACAGCAGCAGCTGGATGAAGCAGTTAAGCTCGGTGCGCACGCTGAGGAAATCCCGCTAGACATGCCTGCTCAGGGCTGTTTCTTCCGGCCGGTTATTCTGACCAATATTCAACCGGATAATCCGGCACGTCACTGGGAATTCTTTGGTCCGGTTTCTTCAATTTACCGTGCTAAAGATGCAGCACACGCTATCGAGATTGCTAACGATAGCCCGTACGGATTGGGCGGATCTATCTTTACTGCTGACGAAGAACGCGGTGCACAGCTGGCTCAGCAGATTGATACTGGTATGGTATTTATTAATCATCCAACCATGGTAAAAGCTGACTTACCTTTCGGTGGTGTGAAACGTTCCGGATTCGGACGTGAATTACTGGATCTGGGCTTAAAAGAATTTGTTAATGCTAAGCTGGTAAGTATTGCCGATATTGACGGTGAATTCTAAGCAGAGCAAATAAAGCAAAACAGGGCTGACAGTGTGCAGCCCTGTTTTTTTATTTTCGGCTGTCAGTAAATTAATTTTTTTCTTTATTTTCTCCATTGTGGTTAGCAATCTGTTTTTCGGTTCTGTAAAGTGTTTACCTGGAGAGACATATACGTTACTGAAATGTAATATATATGTAGCATTATGCTAAATTCCGGCTATTGTGTTCTGCTGACAATATTTTCTCAGGTAAAGTGGTGATGTCGAGTTTTTATGCATTATCTGATTGATAATAATATTTTATTTCACCATGATGAGCATAAATGTGTACCAGTGATTGAACAGGAGGCCGTATGTTAACCATTATCGCTGCACCCACCAGTCAGGATTTTGCTAATCCGCGCCTGAGTGAAAAGTATACTCAGCCACAGTTTCTCAAACAGAGCGAACAGTTAGTACATTATTGCCGTCAGCTAAGTGTGAAACAGCTGGAGGAATTGATGCACATCAGCCCGCATCTGGCTGAGCTTAATCAGCAGCGTTTTCAGGACTGGCATACGCCATTTACCCCTGATAATGCTTTACAGGCGATTTTTGCCTATAGTGGTGATATTTACACCAGCCTGAAAGTTAGTGATTTATCCTTGCATGAACTGGATTATATGCAAACCGCTGTATGTATTCTTTCCGGTTTGTACGGCATATTGCGTCCGCTGGATTTAATCCAGCCCTACCGCCTGAGCATGAATGTACGTCTGGAGAATCCTGAAGGTATTAATTTGTATCATTTCTGGCATGAAACCCTGACCAGCCATTTGAATCAAATCGAAACTGAAACCATCATTGATTTAGCTTTTGATAATTATTTCAAAGTAATAGATAAGGATAAACTTAAAGCACAGGTAATTAAACCGGTTTTTCTGGATGAAAAAGCGGGTAAATACATGAATGTTAATGCTTATGCGAAAGAAGCCATGGGATTGATGACTCGCTTTATTGTACGCAATAAACTGCACTCACTTAAAATGCTGCATGAATTTAATGAGCATGGTTACCAGTTTGCTGCACATGAATCAAGTGAGGATGAACTGGTATTCAAACGTTCAGAAAAAACAGCTCAGCAATACCGTAATTAGGCATATTATTCAGTATAGCTGTACAAAAGTTGCAAAAAAAGCAGAGCAAGTACATAAAAATGTGGTAGTTGTAGCAAAATTAGGTACAATCGCCGCTTTTACCATCGCAAAGGTGTAACCATGTCTGAATCAACCCCAATCTGCCCGCAATGTGCCAGTGAACAGAATTATTTTGATGGTAGCTTTACTGTCTGTCTGGAATGCGGACACGAATGGGATGCTGCCAGCAATACTGGCTCATCACAAGAGCTTGATGTTAAAGACAGTAACGGTAATCCGTTGTCGAATGGTGACGACGTTATTCTGATTAAAGACCTTAAGCTTAAAGGTAGCAGCACTGTTCTGAAAAAAGGTGCAAAAGCTAAAGGTATTCGTCTGGTTGAAGGCGATCATGAAATTGATTGCAAAATTGACGGCATGAAAATCATGCTTAAAGCGTGCTTTGTGAAAAAGGCCTGATATTTTCTTTAAAGAGGTACGTACACAAAACCCGCCCTGTCTGCCAATTTTTAATTGCAGACAGGGCGGGTTTTGATCTGTGGATAACTAAGTTATCCACATGCAGGCGCCAATATGCTCTAATTATTGTCGGAAGTTAACCCCGGGTCAACGACTGCATAGATGCGGTTGTCCAGAACACTGGCACTGATTCTTTGCATAATGACATTAGCCAGTTCAGTACGATGAATAAAACCATGTACCTCCTGCTGATAAAAACATTTACCTGTGCCAGTAACGTCACCATTAGACAAACCGCCCGGACGCAGAATTTCATAATTCAGCTTACTGGTTTGCAGCCATACCTCTGCCAGAGATTTTTCCCGTACAGCATGCCCGAAAGCAGTTTTTGCGCGTTCAGACATAGTATGCCATGAGTCGCCGCAGCCCAGAGAGGTAACCAGCAGCATCCGGGAGATACCAGCTTGTTCAGCTGTATCAATAATCAGGCGCTGAGCCAGATAATGTGCGCCAGCTGATCCGCCCAGAGTAGAGACAATTATGGTATTGGTGCCGGCAAGCCGGCATATTTCTTTGACACTGGATTCATCGGTAGCATCACCAACCACAGTCTGCACACCCTGCCGGTTTAATTCAGCGGCAAAAGCGGCATCGCGTACCAGTGCCGCGCAGCGCCATTCAGATGATTGCTGTAATGCCAGCTGTAATACCTGATAGCCGGTGCCTTTTTTAGGGCTCACCCCGAACAATAATAGCGTTTTCATCAGTTTTTCCTTAGTCCGGACGGAAACGTTGAGCCAGAATTCTGAATTTATCTAATTGCTGTGCTTTTAATTGTCTTTGTTCATCACGTCCGACAAAAATTTTAAACATAGCTTCACCCTGACGGTTCAGAAAAATAATTCCCGCAGTAGCCATATGCATAAAACTGCGCTCAACAAAAGCGATATGTGCACAGTTTTCTGCCCGGATATGCCCGCCGAATGCTTGCTTATGCTGCAAATTAAAATAACCGGCACCATATTTTCCAGCTGGCAGTTCACCGGAAAATTCAGCAATAATATCCGGAGTGTGAACCAGAAAAGTAATTTCACCCCATGTAAGCACTTCCTGCCATACAGTATCAAATTGACTTCCGTCTGTCAGCACTGCATCAGGCATGGCTTCAATTACTGCTGTTAAACTAGTCTGATATTGCCGGGCAATCTGTTCCAGCGTACCTTCCGGGTTACTTTGCATGAAAAGTTTAAGATTATTACTTGCAGACTGTTCAGTCATTTTTATTTCCTTAAATTAAAACTGTTTTGACGCTGAGATATTACGGAGCAGCGGTATGCCCTGGCGCGGATTTTCCGCTTTGGCGCATCTGCATCATTTTTTCCTGTCGCTCAAGATGTTCCGGATTATTCAAAGACAATAGTAATTGCTGCAAAGCCTGTAACAGATTGCTCGACCAGAAACGGCCTGATGGGGTTAGCAACAGACAGCGTGCATCATTGACGAGTAAACCCGCCTGCTGCCATTGTTCCAGTAACGGATCCAATAAGTGAGCCTGTGTTGTCAGTGCAGCTAAATCAACCCGACCCTGTTCTATACCGGCCTGAAGCTGATATAACCATTCTCCTAGTAAAGATTGGCCGGTAAGCATCATCAATGGTTTTTTGCCTTGTTTCAGCCGTGTGTAGTACTCAGCCAGATCGCGTTGCAGCATAAATGACTGACCGCCCAGCCGGCCACCGGCACCGGAGCCAAATGCAAAGAAATCAGCACCCTGCTTAATTAGCAGATTATATAAATTTCGTTCACGTGTGGTTTTAGCCCAATGGCTGTTACTTAGCTGCATCCAGCCCTGCCGGCGTAAAAAAGCTTCACCCTGTAAATAAAAATGACATTTGTCCGCTACTGAAGGTAATTCAAGTTGGCTGTTTTCCACCCGCTTAGCCAGCGGTGTGGAAGAAAGCAGATTTAGAGCATACAAATCCACACCATCTAGCGGCAGGCCGGCAGCAAGTTCTAAATCTGTCTGCCAGCTCTGAGGCGTCTGCCCGGGTAATCCAAACATCAGATCGCACACCAGTGCTACACTGTCTTTAGCGGCAATTCGTTCAAATGTTTCTATAATCTGTTCACGTTTGGATAAGCGTCCGAGCTTCTGACGAATATTGGTATCGAAAGTCTGAATACCGATTGAAAACCGGTTTGCACCTGCCTCTATATAACTATCTGTACGTGCCTCATCGAAATCAGAAATTCGTCCTTCAATAGTAATTTCACAATCAGGTGCAAGAGGTAATGACTGTTTCAGTAAGCTGATTACCCGGGCTAGCTGACCGGCAGGCAGAGCGGATGGTGTACCACCTCCGAAATAAACCGCATGAATGGGTGCAGACTGTAATGCCGGATTGTTGATTTCCAGAGTGATTTCGGTTAGTAAAGCATCAATATATGCTTCAGTATCAAATTTGCGCAGCAGATTCTGGTAAAAACCACAAAACTGGCAGTGAGTATCACAAAAGGGGATATGAATATAAATCAGCCTTTTATTGCCGGTAAGTTTGGTTTGCTGTAATTGTTGCCATTGCTTTTCGATATCTTCCGCAGCCAGTGGCATACTTGCGCGTAATGGCATCACAGCCCGGCGATCCTGAAACGGTAAACCAGAACATGCAGCATAATAACGGCTTAAATCCAATGATTTCATAACACAGACATAAATTGAAAGCTGCAAGAATTAAATAATAATTATTATCATATGGCAATGGTTTTATGACCATGTATACTTAACAATATCCTGTTTATTGATACATATCAACAGACTTGAATATGCCAATAGAAATGTTTATTCTGTAGAATAGTTGTACAAAAACTATTTTATGCGTATTGGAATTCATCTATCAATGATTAAAGGTAAAAATTAGATGGATTAGTAAAAAGAAGAGAAGATGAAGCTAAATTTTTCGAAAAAGGATTATAGTAATGAAGAAAATTCTACTAATTATATTAATATTTATGAGTAACAATGTTTTTAGTTCTATTAGTCCAATAGAGAGGATGTTCATTGATATGGATAATACTATAAAACATAATTCAACTATAATAGATAAATTATCTAAAATTCTTTTAAAAAAAAATATTGATATTTTTCAGAAGGAATGGGAAGGTGAGGTGAATAAAAAATGCGAGTGGGTAAGTAATAATATTGATGTTTACCGCTTTGGTCAGGAGGATAAATTCAGTTATCCAGACTGTTTAATTAGCGAACAAAATTCTTTTATTAATGAATTAATTTTATTGATATATCATAATAAAATACCAGTAAATATTAAATTACAAAAATACATCACTAAAATTCCAGAGCAAAAACAATATAATATTTATTTCAATCTATTAACAGAGAAATATGCTTCAAAATTTTGCAACACATTTTATACTTCAACAGATATTAATGATTGTATGAATCGTTTCCTTTTAACTCAATATCAGCCCGAAGAATATGGATTTAAGCTTACAGTGGATAAGAGTTATCTATATGATTCTCCAAATTTAAAAAATAAAACAAAAATATATTTAATTAGAGAGGATAAGGTAGAATTATTAAATTATAAAAATGATTTTTATGAAATTGAATATACAACAGAAAAAAATAGGAAAATTAAAAAATGGCTTCACTGTTCTGCTATTGATGCTTGTATTTCTGATTAATAAAATAAATCTTAAATGGCAAGAGAAACATTTAAAATAAATGTTTCTCTTGCAAATCCTAATTTAGTTGTTGCTAAAAATTATTTATTATCATCAAACGGTTATCTATGGGTAAAAAGAATGCAGCTGAATCAGATGGAAGTGTGAATAAATTTATCTTTCTGAATTAAAGCCTTATAAGCTTAAAACTGAATTTATAAAAATCAATATTGATTAAAGTTCTGATTTTTGAATTAATTGTATTTATTAAATGGTAATTATATAAACTCTGTATTCTGACTATATATTTAATTGGCAGCAGGTTATCTTTATGGCTAAGCATTATTATTGAATATTCTGAAAATAAATAAAAATTTGATAATCTCAACAGTTAAAACAGGAATTAATAAAGAAAATACTGTATAGTTAACATTTGTAAATTTATTATTCATCCACCGGAAATAAATTATGCAACAAACCCAGTCTGTCCGGCAGATTACCGGATTGCTTATTGGTACCGCAGTTGGTGATGCAATAGGGCTGGCTCGTGAGGGTATTGCTCCTAAGCGAGCCAGACGTATGTTTGGCGATAAAATTCAGCACAACCTGATTGTCACTCCATGGGGGAGAATAGGGTTATGCAGTGATGATACTGAGCATGCAGCGATGGTGGCACAATGTCTGCTGAGCTGTAAGCTGAATCCGAAGGATTTTAGTGGCCGGCTGGGCAGAGGCATGAGGCGATGGTTTCTGACTATGCCGGCCGGTTTGGGTATGGCTACTTTAAAAGCCTGCCTGAAATTGTGTCTGGGTATAAATCCGGTTAAAAGCGGTAATAACTCTGCCGGTAACGGAGCGGCTATGCGTGCACCGGTGATAGGCTGGTTTTTTGCCGGTAATCCGGACATCATGCGTGAATGCATTCATGCAGCTACCATCATAACTCATACTGATCCGCGTGCTGAAGAGGGCGCATGGGTGATTGCCATGGCTGCCGGCTATGCCAGCCGGCAGCAGTCTGAGGTGTCTGCTGACAGTTTCTTTGCTGAGATTATGCCTGCGCTAAGCGGAGAGCAGCTTATCAGTCACTTGCAACTGGCTCAGCAGAAACTTAAGCAGCAGGCTCAATTGCATGAATATCTGCTGGCGCTGAAACTGGAAAAAAAAGGAATTACTGGCTATATTAACAATACTGTGCCTGCTGTTATCTATGCATGGCTGCGCTATTATGGTGATTACGAACAAACCGTCAGTGCATTAATACAAGCGGGCGGCGATACTGATACCACGGCAGCCATTGCCGGCGCTCTTGCCGGTATTTATGCGGGCGAAGCAGGTATTCCGGAACAATGGCTGCAAGGTGTGAAAGAATGGCCAATGAGTGTGGACTATCTGCGCAAACTCTCGGTGGCACTCGCTGACAGAAAACATCATCCGAAACAGATTATCAGTCTGAAACAGCCACCATATGTTTTCTTATTATGCAGAAATATACTTTTTTTCTGCATAATCATGTTGCATGGTTTCAGACGGCTGTTACCGCCGTATTAGGCAATAAATACTTTAATGCTGAACCATTAAACAGATAAAAACAGACCGATGATTTTATAAACATTGTTTCGGTATCGTATTTTCCTTAACGCCGTTCGGGCAATAACCTACGCTTTGTCCGAGTTTTACTACTACCACATCCTTTATCCGGAAAATACTGCCTTTCTGCGGCCACACAGGTGCGGCATGGACGGTATTTAAATCAGATTTAATATCATCATAGGATGCGGGAATGATAGTGGCAATTTCGGCTTTATTCATAAATGCAGATATTCTTGCGGAATTACCACTATCCCAGTTAAGAAATGAAGCACCAAACATATCTGAATTATTTGGTCTGTTTACGCGTTTAATATCCATCGCACCAAAGAAATATACTTTGACAGGGGTATCCGGAGATACTTTTATTTCTTTGGTGATATCACTGGCAATAAATGAAGCCAGCCGATAATCTTTATTGTAGGCAATATAGTCTGTATAAAATAGGTTACTGGAACAGGCTATACCATATAAAAATGAAAAAGCGGCCACCGCCCATAAATATTTATTTTTTCGAATAATAATAAAACCAATCAATCCTGCAGAGGCAAAGAATACGGCAAAACTGGTCATCGTTCTGGGTGGTAACCCTTTGCCGACAATAATATTCATACAGAATAAAGTCAGAATACTTAAAAGTACATAAAACCCATATCTGGCTTTTCTTTTTAACGGATGTAGGAGTGGCAAAATTAAAAATACAAACGCAATTAAAAAAGTATTTAATCCATATGGAGCTTTTAAAGTGAAATAACGCTCTATAGAACGTCTAATCTTGTGTAAGCTTTGTCTGGGGGATTCATTAAACCAGGTGACAAGATCGCTTAAATAAGATTCAGACTGCAGATGATAATAATTCAGGATTAATTTTCCCAGTACAAAATACAGTATTAATCCGATAACTGATGAAATACATAAAGCAGTTATCAGTTTTAAATGCCGGGTATTTTCTGTACCTCTGACCTCATCGATTAATAAATATGCGATTAGTAATGAGTACGGGAGAAAGATTAATGATTGATAAATAGCTATTGAATAACAGATCAGAAAGGCCGGAAAAATTACGGTATGCAGAAAGGAATTTTTTCTGACAATCAAGTATACGGCAACAGATGACAGTAATATTGCTGTGGCCAGTGTGTCACACTGGTTCAGAAACTGTAACTGATAGGCAAACTGTACAGATGAGGCATATAAAACAGTAAAGAAAAGCGATTGATTCAGATTTAAACAAAATATTTTGACAATTACCGTGCACGAAGCGGCCAATAAAATAAACGTCAGAATTTCAGTGAAAAAGGGGATAAAAGGTTCTGGATAAATACTGGCTTTCAATAAGGCATGCCCCCATCTGCCAATTGCGACAGTATGCAAAATGTTGTTATTGAATTCTTCATCTATAGACAAAGAAAAATGAGTAAGCTCAAAGCCGAAAATAAAAATATAGATAATCAATGCGGACAAAAAAGAAAATACGGCAATCTGGTTTTTATTATTCTGGTCTGGCTGAAAAATTTGCATTCAATGTCACCCTTATTAAGGTAAAGCTTGTTGTTTAATAATCTATATTTCTCCGGAATATTTGTCGCTGACATAGAATCTTGAATAAACCGGAGCTTTCTTTTCTATGGAGAAATTATAATTCAATTTGATTTAATCAGTTACTCTATATAAGCAGATTGAAGCTAATAAAAACTATTTTTAAAGTAAAAAACAAAATATAAAGTTGATTTGAGGTTTTATGCTAAAAATATAATAAATAAAGCTGGTATTAGATTTTAAATAATTATATGTAATAAAAACGCTGATTATTCAATGAAAATGCAGATTAATTAGGATATTAAGTGGCTCAGGTTTTATTTTAATATATTTTAATTTAAGGAAAATTAAACGCCCTGTTGTTCTTCAACAGGGCGTTTAAGAATTAAAAAGCGTTCACAAGCTATTTATTCTACAGTCACCGATTTCGCCAGATTTCTTGGTTTATCTACATCAGTGCCGCGGGCCAGTGCGGTGTGGTAGGCCAGTAGCTGTACCGGTATGGTGTGTACAATCGGGGAAAGTACGCCCATATGGCGCGGGGTACGGATAACGTGTACGCCTTCATCGGCGCTGAATTCGCTGTCCAGATCGGTGAATACAAAGAGCTCGCCGCCGCGTGCGGCTACTTCCTGCATATTGGCTTTGACTTTCTCGAGCAGGCTGTCATTAGGCGCAATTACCACTACAGGCATATTCTGATCTACCAGTGCCAGCGGGCCGTGCTTAAGCTCACCGGCCGGATAAGCTTCGGCATGAATATAGGTAATCTCTTTAAGTTTCAGAGCGCCTTCAAGGGCGATGGGGTAATGAATGCCGCGGCCTAGAAACAGTACGTTATTTTTAGCGGCAAACTGATTTGCCCAGCCGGCAATTTGCGGTTCGAGATTAAGTACATGCTGCACGCTGCCGGGAAGCAGGCGCAGCTCATTGGTATATTGCTCTTCTTCTTCAGGGGTAACCAGTCCGCGCATTTTGCCCAGTGTTACCGCCAGTCCGAACAATGCCACAAGCTGAGTCGTAAAGGCTTTGGTAGAGGCTACACCGATTTCGGCACCGGCGCGGGTATACAGTACCAGTTCACTTTCGCGCGGCAGAGCCGATTCCATTACATTGCAAATAGAAAGGCTGTGCTGCATGCCCAGTGACTGGGCATATTTAAGTGCTTCCATGGTATCAAGTGTTTCACCGGACTGAGAAATCGTGATGACCAGCTGTTCCGGATCGGCAATAACTTTGCGGTAGCGGTATTCACTGGCAATTTCGACGTCTGTCGGTATTTGCGCAATGGCTTCCAGCCAGTAACGTGCAGTGAGTGCGGAGTAGTAGGAGGTACCGCAGGCAAGAATTTTAATGTTACGGATTCGCTTAAAGATGCCGGCAGCACTGGCGCCAAAGTTTTCCGGCTCAAAGCCGCCTACCAGAAATACTTCGGCGGTGTCGGTGATGGCTTTGGGCTGTTCGTGAATTTCTTTTTGCATGAAATGGCTGTACAACCCCAGTTCGAGCGAAGCTAAGGACAGTTCAGACATTTTGATTTCACGTTCTGCCGGCTGATTGTGTTTGTCGAGCAGAATATCAATGCCTTGTGTGGATAGCTGAACAAGGTCGCCATCTTCGAGGAAGACAACACGACGGGTATAAGCAATAACGGCGGAAACATCGGAAGCGATAAAGCTTTCATTTTCACCCAGTGCCACTAACAGCGGACAGCCCATACGCGCAGCTACAAGTTTATCGGGATTGTCTCTGGCAATCACGCCGATGGCATAGGCACCCTGAAAACGTTTGCAGGCAGTTTGTACCGCCTGAAACAGGTTGCCGGTGCTGGTGTGGGTGTATTCGTAATGGATGCTGTGAGCAATGACTTCGGTATCAGTTTGGGATGTGAATTCGTAACCCAGTGCCTGTAGCCGGCTGCGCTCACTTTCAAAGTTTTCGATAATGCCATTATGAACAATGGCAATCATATTGTTAGAAATGTGCGGATGAGCATTGGGTTCAGTAACACCACCGTGTGTTGCCCAGCGGGTGTGACCAATGCCCAGTCTGCCTTTGAGTCCGGCAGCCTGAGCGGCTTCTTCCATAAATTTAACGCGGCCGACACGGCGTACGCGCTCAATACCGTCCGGTGTCCATACGGCGATGCCGGAAGAGTCATATCCGCGGTATTCCAGCCGTTCCAAGCCGCTGGTAAGAAATTCTACTACGTTATTCTGTGCGCGAATGGCGCCAACTATGCCACACATGGTTTATCCTTTTTCAACAGGCATGGGTTGCAATGCAATTACGGTTTTTTTACCTGGCTGGAATGCGGCTATTGCGGTTTGCGGGTTATGCCGTGTTGATTCCAGTTTTTGTGTATCGTCTGCCTGATGATGCTGTTTCAGTTTTATTTGAAATGAAGATTGTAATGGAAACGGCGGATTTGTACAGTAAACTTTGTTTACAGCCTGCTGTACAAACAGACAGATATGTTTATGCTAATGGTTTTCAGGATGATGTTGGGTAGATAAATTATCTTTATATATCAGATATTTTATTCATTTGTTCTGTGAGTGTCATTAAGTATCTGGTTTAGGGATATGTTGGTGGTATTGATTTATGCCGGCAAATTGTTAATGTGTTTTCACCTGAAAAGACAGTTCTGCATCCAGGTAAGTCAGATTTAAAATTTTTGCTGGTTCAGGCTAAGCGGGTAATCGGAATGGTTCTGTCCGTGCCGGTGACGGCCTGATAAATTTTTCTGGCACCTTCAGGACAAATAAAGCAGTCGCTGCATTTACTTTGCTGACAGGAAGGCTGGTAAGGACCTATCTGGCGGATGATCCCTTTTCTGAGCCAAAAGTTAAGCATCTGCTCCATGGCACTTTCCTGTACCTGAAAATGGCGGGACAAATCCTGCAGGCTGGCTTGTCCGATAGTGATAAGGTAGTCACGAATGGCAGTGATAAGCATATCCGGTAGTCCTTTATCTGGGTTGGCTGATGGTTTGTTCCTGCTGTCTGAATAACTGAATACAAACAGATAGTGATGATTTTGCAAATATCACTATCTGTTCAGGTAAATAAGTTTTGGTAATTAGTAAAAATGCCTGATTACTCAGTGACAGCAGCTACTTTTGCTGTGCGGGCAGTTTTTCATGGTTATCTGGCAAGTCTGACGCCGGCTGCCGATAAATTTCATGCTGCAAACAACAAGAATAAACAGACAGGCTACTCCGCCAATCCAGTATGCGGCGCTGGTACTGTGACTAAGCTGGTGGTACTGGTAGTAAATGGTGGCACAGCTCCAGCCGGTAAAGAATGTCCAGCCGGCTACAAACAGCATCCAGCGTCCGCCGGCTTCGCGGTAAATGGTACCTAGCGCAGCCGCACACGGTGTATATAGCAGGATGAATATGAGATAGGCCATTGCGGCGGCACTACTGCCGAAGGAGGTTTCCAGTTTGGTTACTGTGCGTCCGGTCATGTCCATATCCTGCTGTACACTGTCAGCACTCTGATTCAGCGCACTAAAGCCCAGAGGATCGAGAAAGGAACCGGCCAGTTCGTTTAAGTTGGCTGGTATGGTGTTCAGGGCTTTGATGACACCGGCCTGAAAGTTAAAGGTTTCTTCGCCGCCATCCTCTTCCGCTTTCATAGAGTACAGGGAGTTGAGGGTGGCAATGACGGCTTCTTTGGCAAAGATACCGGTAAATATACCTACCGTAGCCGGCCAGTTTTGTTCATTGATACCCATAGGCGTGAATACCGGGGTAATTTTCTGACTGGCAACCGACAGTACAGACTGGCTGCTGTCATTGTGGCCGAATGAGCCGTCGCTACCCAGTGAGTTAAGCAGGCTGAGAATGGTTACCATGAGTACGATGGCCTGTCCGGCACGGAAAATGAATCCTTTCAGACGTGACCATGTCAGGTAAAGCATGCCGCGCAATGTAGGCAAACGATAAGCGGGCATTTCCATAATAAAAGGGGTAATGTCGCCGGGCAGCAGGGTGTGCTTGAGAATAATACCGGTAAGAATGGCAACACCGATACCGAGCAGATAAAGGATAAAAACCACGGTTGAGGCGTTTTCAGGAAAAAACAAAACAGCAAACAGGGTGTAAACCGGCAGTCTGGCACCACAGGACATAAAAGGTATCATGCTGATAGACATGAGACGGTCACGGGCACAGTCCAGTGTGCGGGTACCCATAATGGCAGGTACACCACAGCCGAAGCCGACCAGCATAGGAACAAAGGCTTTGCCCGGCAGGCCAATGGCACGCATGCCGCGATCGACTACCATTGCGGCACGCGCCAGATAGCCGGAATCTTCGAGAAATGACAGGCACAGAAACATGGCTGCAATAACCGGAATGAATGTGGCCACTGTTTGAATACCACTACCGATTCCGTTGGCCAGAATAGCAATCAGCCACTCGGGAGAGCCGAGTTTGGTGAGCAGGGCGGAGAAGCCATCGACAAATATGGTGCCAAAGAGGATGTCGAAGAAATCGATAAATACAGAGCCGAATTTAACCGCTACCATAAACATCAGGTACATGACGAACAGAAAAAACGGGATGCCGGTATAGCGGCCCAGGGTAATACGGTCAATTTTATCGGATAAGGACAGATTTGCTTCACGCGGCTTTTCAATTGCAGAGCGGCTTAGCTTATCGATGGCGTCATAACGGGCGCTGGCAAGGGCAACGTCGATTTCATGGTTACACCAGTCAGACAAGGCATCACGGCATTGTTGCAGGATATGTTTTTCGGTTTCAGTAAGAGAAACGGGGTTCTGTTTAAGTAATAATTCGATCAGCGCCCACTGGTCGAGCTGGTGTACGGCACTATCGGCCGGAAGCTGAGCCAGATAGTTGCGGATAATGGTGCTTTGTTTGCTACCAAGAGTATCCAGCTCGGGATGGGCTGCTACAGGGGTGGTGATGGCCTGTGCAATTGCCTGTTTAAGTTGCGGTATTCCGGTTTTTCGTGCAGCGGAAATGGGGATAACCGGACAGCCAAGCTGTTTGCTTAGTGTGCTGATGTTGATATTTTCCCCTATGTTATGCAAGGCATCGATCATGTTGAGAACGACCAGCATCGGCCGTTTGAGATCGAGCAACTGGAAAGTCAGGTACAGACTGCGTTGCAGATTAGTGGCGTCGATAATGTTGATTATCAGGCTGTCTGGTTCATTGAGAACAAACTCACGCGCAATCATTTCATCCTGAGAAGCAGCTATGTCGAGATTTTCTATGGCATAGGTACCGGGCAGGTCGATGATTTCTACCTGTTGCTGGTTTATCTGGATACTACCGGTTTTGCGTTCTACAGTTACCCCAGGCCAGTTGCCGACCTGCTGGCGTGAACCGGTAAGCGCATTGAAAAGCGTACTTTTGCCGCTATTGGGATTGCCGATTAATGCTATTTTCATTGTGTTGCCTCAACTACGCCGATGGCTTGTGCTTCACTGCGCCGCAGGCATAGGTAAAATCCGCGGGTTTTGATTTCCAGTGGATCGCCTAATGGTGCTGTACGGATTACGGTAACGTGGCTGCCGGGGGTAATGCCCATGGCTAACAGACGCCGGCGAAAAGGCAGAGATTCGGGCAACAGTCGGGTTATAACTGCCGGCTGACCAAACGGTAGTTGATCAAGAGTAAGTATTGGCACTGCGGTTGACCTTCAGTAGTAGGTAAGGTGTCTTTGTTATTATTGGGAATCATTTTTATTGTACATGATATTACTTTTGCCTGTTAATTTGCTTGTATGAATGGCTAAGAGAAAATGCTTTGTTTAGTTCTTTTGTGAAGAATATAGTGAATAAAGTGATTATTTTGCGAATTATAATTAGTTTGTGTATTTTTTAAACGCAGATATGTAATGCTTTTGATTAAAGTATGGCGGGTTTGGTGAAACAGATGTAAAGGCAGGAAAGATTAGTGAATAAGATAATCAGCCCGGCAGGCAGAATAGCACTGGCGGGCTGATAAAGAGATTATTTCTCGTTGTTTTTTTCTGGTCGCTGCCATTCTGACAAAGTTGTCTGGCGACTGCGTGACAGTGTCAGTTTGTCTGGCGGACAGTTCCTGCTCAGAGTACTGCCGGCACCGGTGGTAGCACGGTCACCTATGGTGATGGGCGCAATAAGCATATTGCCGGAACCGATGCGGACATGATTACCAATGGTAGTACGGTATTTGTTAACTCCGTCATAATTACAGGTGATGGTACCGGCGCCAATGTTGCTGTTTTCGCCAATAGTGGCATCGCCCAGATAGGTAAGATGATTGGCTTTGCTGCCATAGCCAATGGTGCTGTTTTTAACTTCGACAAAATTACCGATATGCACTGCGTCACCAATCTGTGCCTGCGGTCGCAGGCGTGCAAACGGACCAACCCGGGCATCGCTGCCAATATTGCAGTTTTCCAGATGGGAATTGGGATGAATGATGGTACCGGAGCCGATGATGGCGTTTTTAATTACACAATTGGCACCAATGGAAACGTTGTCACCAAGATCTACATTCCCTTCCAGAATGACATTAATGTCGATTATTACGTCTTGTCCGTGGGTTAGCTGTCCGCGTAAGTCGAAACGGGCAGGGTCACGCAGGGTTACGCCAGCCTGAAGCAGTGCCGTAGCCTGCTGCTGTTGCAGGATGCGCTCCAGCTGTGCCAGTTGCAGTTTGTTATTAACGCCGGCTGCCAGCCATGATGCACGCACTTGCAGCGGATGAACGGGAATATTGTCCTGCCGGGCCAGTGCAATGACATCAGTCAGGTAGTATTCTTGCTGACTATTGTTATTTTGCAACGCATTGAGCCATTGGGTCAGCTGACAATTGGGTAGGACAAAGATACCGGTATTGGTTTCGCAAATGGCTTTTTCCTCTGCACAGGCATCTTTTTCTTCGACAATGGCGACAACATTGCCATGTTGACGGATGATGCGGCCATAGCCGGCCGGATTGTCGAGAACGTCTGTCAGTAATCCTACGTCTTTACCGGCAGTGCTGAGTAATTCTTCCAGTGTTTGCTGATCGATAAGGGGTACATCGCCATACAGAATCAGAGTGCGTCCGCTGTCGGATAAATATGGCAGAGCCATTCTGACTGCATGGCCGGTACCCAGTTGCTGGTCTTGTTCCACCCAGCACACGTCTGCCTGAATTCGTTCCCGTACCAGCTCTTTGCCGTGACCAATAACGACGGTGATATTGTCCGGATGCAGACTCTGTGCGGTATTAATAACACGTTCCAGCATGCTGATACCGCCGATTTCATGCAAAACTTTGGGCAGGCGTGAATACATCCGGGTACCTTTGCCGGCTGCAAGGATGACGATATTTAAGGGTGAATTAGCCATAAATTTGTATATATTAAGATGTGAAAACGGGCTGTCGGTAATCTGGCATGATTCCGGCAGCCCTGTACTGATGTATCTGAATTATTCGGCACTACTGTTTGAATCTGACCAGTGTGTGTGTGCCGGTAATTTTTCGTCTGCATCCCCTACAGTGGGTTTCATCACGTGCGGTTCGGGGCGCATGCTGTTATAGCGCATATTGTGTGAGTAGGTGCCATCCTGATAAACCACACGTGTACCCGGTTCATATTTCTGGCGCAGTTTTGTCTGTCCGCTGGCATCCTGATAGGTTTCCCATGTGCAGCCACTGATGGCCAGTAGACCGCAAATTAAACAGATTCCGGCACGCATGGTGTTGTCCTTTGAGGTTAGTCGTTTGTACAGGGATATTGTAGAGAATTTGTGTGCCTGCGTATAGTTGCTTTATAACAGAGACGGGGCAATCTGTAGCAGACTGTGCATATCCGGTACAGCAGCATCGATTCCGGTAGCCGGATGGCTGTGTGTTCCGAACCATACTGTTCGCATGCCCAGTATATGTGCTGTTTTCAGATTGGACAGGCTATCGTCTACCATAATGCATTGCTCAGGGCGGATATGCAGCTGCCGGCACAGACTGTGGTAAGCATGCGGATGAGGTTTGTAAAGCATTTGTACATTATCAGTACCAAACAGGGCATGGAAATGTGATTCAATTTGCATGGTACTGATCAGTGCCTGTACATAATGGCTGGGACCATTGGAAAAAACGACTTTATAGCCGGGCAAATGGGTCAGAGTATGCTGTATTTGCGGCACAGGCTGCAACAGAGGCAAAATTTGTTCCAGCGGGTGACACGCCAGCAGAAATTCCTGAAGATTGATTTCCGGATGGTGTTTTTGCAGTCCGGCCAGTGTAGCGCCATAATCCTGCCAGTACTGCTGACGCAGCCGGGAAGCGGCAATATCGTCGATATTCAGGGTGGTGGCTATATAGGCTGTCATGTGCTGATTGATAATACCGAATATGCCTGCATCAGCCTGATGCAGGGTATTGTCGAGGTCAAATAGCCAGTAATGAGTTGTCATGATTTGTAAGATGGCGTCAGATTTTTACTATAAACGTCTAAAACGGGTATGATTGTATATGAAGAATACCTAATGATTTTAATGGCAGGAGACCAGAATGAAAGCAGGTAAGTGGTTAATCGGAGTGCTATGTCTGTTACTCAGTATGGTTGCACAGGCACAAACAGAGGTATGTCTGGCTGTACATGATTCATTTGCTTTACCTAAAAATGTTCTGGCTCAGTTTGAGCATGATAATAATGTGAAACTGACTGTGATTAAAGTCGGTAGCGGAAATGAAATGCTCAACAAGCTGATTTTAACTCGTGCTAAACCAATTGCTGATGCAGTATATGGTCTGGATAACAGTAATATTGCCAAGGCTCAGCAGTTTAAACTGTTTGCTCAGGCACAACCCTCCAGCCGTCCGGTTAATGTTTCTCTGCCGCAGGCTCTGGCAGTGGATTACGGCTATATTACGATTAATTATGATAAGGCATGGTTCCAGAAACATGGCAAAGCTGTGCCGCGTTCGCTGGAAGAACTGGCCAGCCCGGCTTACCGCGATTTACTCGTTGTGCCCAGCCCGGCCACTTCCAGTGTGGGGCTGGGTTTTCTGCTGGCGAATATTGGCGGCTTAGGAGAGCAGGGTACCTGGCAATGGTGGGCTAAAATGCGCCAGAATGGTGTAAAAGTGACTAAAGGCTGGAGTGAGGCCTATTACACTGAATTTACCTTGAACGGAGGCAGCCGGCCGATGGTGGTAAGCTATGCTTCCAGTCCGATAGCAGAAGTTTATTATGGTAAAGGTAAATACAAAACACCGCCAACTGCCGATTTACGCTTTAAAGGGGCAGTGTTCCGCCATATCGAAGGTGCTGCGGTGCTGAATCATGCCAGTCAGCCTGCACTGGCCGCTAAACTGGTGCAATATCTGCAAAGCAATCAGGTACAGAATGCCATTCCGACATCCATGTGGGTTTATCCAGCTGTAAAAGGCGTGTCTTTGCCGCCGGTATATGCTCATGTAAAAATTCCGACTACAGTAACGCAGCCAAGTATGGCTGATATGGCAGCTAAGCAGCAAAGCTGGGTTAAACAATGGGTAAAGGTAGTGCAGCGCTGAGCAAATAACCTGTACTGTTGCCATGCGGCTGTTTATTGCGGCCGGAGTAAAAAATAAAAACAGGGCATGGATATGCCCTGTTTGGTTATACAAATACTGAATCTGAGGTAATCGTCTGGTAAATAAAGATGTAAACGGTATTGGGATGAAAGTTGTCAGTTTCGGGCAAAAATTGCTGCCGGGGCTGTTCTCATTACTGCCGCTGTTTTTTTTGCTGGCTGTGGTGCTGTTACCATTGCGGGCAATGCTGCAACAAACGGATGCAGACAGTTTCCGTATGGTGTGGCAGGACGAATATATGCGTCGCTTACTGGGCTGGACAGTTTCACAGGCTGCTATCAGCAGTGTACTGACGTTGTTGCTGGGTGTGCCGGTAGCATGGGCAGTTACCCGTTTGCAGTTTAGCGGCCGAAACTGGGTACTGCGTTTGCTGATGCTGCCGTTTGTAATCCCCACATTAGTAGCCGGTGTGGGTATTCTGGCATTGTTTGGAGCACAGGGTTTATTGTGGCGCGGCTGGGAAGGTACGCCATGGTTATTGTTATACGGTAATGTATTTTTTAATCTGCCGGTAATGGTACGTGCCGGCTATCAGGGTTTGTGTCAGGTACCGGCAACACGTATGTATGCGGCGCAGACACTGGGTGCCGGAACATGGCAGCGCTTTGTCAGGATTGAAATTCCGCAGATGCTGCCATGGCTGGCCGGTGGTATGTGTCTGGTGTTTTTGTATTGTTTTTCCGGATTTGGTCTGGCTTTATTGCTTGGCGGTGAACATTACATTACGCTGGAAGTACAGATTTATCAGCTGATAGCTTATGAGCTGGATATGGCACAGGCAGGTGTGCTGGTGTTGTGGGTACTGGCCACAACTTTTCTGTCCGGTATTATATATGCGGTTCTGAGTAGATATTCGGCTCAAAAGGCAGTGATACAGATGTTGCCGCCGCAATTGCCGACAACCGGGCAGAAAGCCGGACTGGTAATGGCTTTGCTGCTGTTGCTGGGATGTTGTGCGCTGCCGCTGCTGGCTGTGTGCTGGCGTGCTTTGCTGGCTGGCAGTTCATGGCTGGTATTACTGGAAAGTACAACGTGGCAGGCAGTACTGAATACTTTAAGCTTTACTTTAATGGCAATCATGCTGGCATTACTGCTGGGTTTTTTGCATGCTGCGCTGGCAAAGCGGCTGATGTGGGTGCGCAGTCTGACATTTTTACCATTTATGGTATCACCGGTGTGTGTGTCATTCGGGCTGTTGTTGTGTTATCCCGGCTGGACAGCATCATTAAGTATGCTGATATGTACGTATGCGCTGCTGGCTTATCCGTTTATTACCAAGGATGTACTGGCCGCATGGGACAGTTTGCCTGACAGTTATACACAGGCTGCGCGTACACTCGGTGCCGGCCGTATGCAAGTATTGCTGTATGTTATTGTACCCCTGTTACGACCGGCTTTGCAGCGCGGGCTGGCGCTGGCTGCGGCTACCTGTATCGGTGAGTTTGCGGCTACGCTGTTTCTGTCGCGGCCGGAATGGCAGACGCTGACTACACTGATCTATCATTATCTGAGTACCGCCGGACGGGATAATTATGACCGTGCAATGGTGCTGACCTTACTGCTGATGATGCTGACCATACTGATTTTTGCGTTAGTGGAATGGAGTAAGGACAAAAAGGAAACGCATCTATGCTGAGCTGGCAACACATTAATAAAAAATTTTCCGATAAAGTTGTTGCCGCGGATTTAAGTCTGGAGGTGGCCGACGGTCAGCTGGTAGCGGTACTGGGAGAAAGCGGCAGCGGTAAATCAACTTTGCTGAATATGGCAGCCGGTCTGGTACAACCTGATAGCGGCAATATTTTTATTAACGAAGAAAATATAACTTTTTTATTGCCGGAACAGCGCCGTATCGGGCTGATGTTTCAGGATTATGCTTTATTGCCGCATCTGAATGTGTGGCAAAACGTGGCTTTCGGACTGCGTATGCACGGAGTAAGCAAACCGCAAGCACAACAGCAGGCCATGCAAATGCTTGCCGAGGTGGGGCTGTCTGAAGCAGCTGCCCGGCAGGTAGATGCATTATCCGGCGGAGAGCAACAGCGGGTGGCACTGGCCAGAGCACTTGTTCTGCAACCGCAGGCATTGTTGCTGGACGAACCATTTTCAGCACTGGATACAACATTGCGCGCCAGTTTGCAGCAATTAACTGTGCGTTTATTGCGTCAGCAAAAATGTCCGGCTGTACTGGTTACTCACAGCCCGCTGGAGGCTTTTGCGCTGGCTGATCGTATTTGTTTGCTCAGGCATGGCTGCTGGATACAACAGGGTACTGCTGCACAACTGCTGGCACGACCGGCTGATGCATGGGCTGCGCGTTTACTGGGTTGTGATAATGTCAGCGATGTTTGTTACATTCCGCAAAACGCTCTGCAATATGATCCTGAAAACGGAACACAGGTACAGGTAACAGAAGTATGTGTAACAGCCAGATCATATGATGTACAGTTGCTGCATCCGCAATACGGAATATTACGCTGGTGGCTGCCGCTGCATTACGCTGTGCAGGCAGGAGACTGGCTGCCATTAACAGTGCAACATCAACAAATTGTTTTCTTTCAGTAATACAGTGTCTGTTTGGCGGTAAACTGAATTAGTGGAAGAATGCATGCTCATGCCTACAAAAACGGTGCATAGTGGTATAATTGCGCCGATTTTTTTACCAATTATTGCAAGTACACATGGAGAACCTCATGGCTTTAGTTTCTATGCGCCAACTGCTCGACCATGCTGCGGAAAACAGTTATGGCCTGCCGGCGTTTAATGTCAATAATCTTGAACAAATGCGTGCGATTATGGAAGCGGCCGATGAAGTTAACGCTCCGGTGATTGTGCAGGCCAGTGCCGGTGCACGCAAATATGCCGGTGCCCCGTTTTTACGACACCTTATTCTGGCTGCCATTGAAGAATTTCCGCATATTCCGGTTGTGATGCATCAGGATCATGGTGCATCACCGGAAGTATGTCAGCGTTCAATTCAGCTGGGCTTTTCATCAGTAATGATGGATGGTTCGTTGCTGAGTGATGCCAAAACACCTTCCACTTATGAATACAATGTAGATGTCACTCGCAAAACTGTCTATATGGCACATGCCTGCGGTGTATCAGTAGAGGGTGAAATCGGCTGTCTGGGTAATCTGGAAACCGGAGATGCCGGTGAGGAAGATGGTGTGGGTGCGGCAGGTAAACTCAGCCATGAACAGATGCTTACCAGTGTGGATGAAGCAGCGCGTTTTGTACAGGATACGGGTGTTGACGCTCTGGCCATTGCTATTGGTACCAGCCATGGCGCCTATAAATTTACCCGTAAGCCGACAGGTGAAGTACTGCGTATCGACCGCATCCGTGAAATTCATGAACGTTTACCTAATACCCATCTGGTTATGCATGGTTCCAGCTCAGTACCGCAGGAATGGTTGCAGGTGATTAACGAATTTGGCGGCAATATTCCGGAAACGTATGGTGTGCCGGTAGAAGAAATTGTCGAAGGTATTAAATACGGTGTACGCAAGGTTAATATTGATACAGATTTGCGTCTGGCCAGCACAGGTGCTATCCGCCGTTTTCTCGCTACGCATCCGGCAGAATTTGATCCGCGTAAATACTTTACTGAAACCATTAAAGCCATGAAGCAGGTTTGTATTGATCGTTATGTGGCCTTTGGAGCTGCCGGTCATGCGAGCCAGATTAAACCAATTTCTTTGGAAAAAATGGCAAATCGTTACGCAGCCGGCGAACTGGTACAGATTGTAAAATAAGTATTTTTACATGTAATAATGGACTGTCCGGAAAAGGACAGTCCATTGTTGTTTATATCCTGTTTTTTTAGTTTATCTGCCGGTGTGGCAGGAAAATCGATTCAGACACAGTCTGCTTCACAAAATGGTATGGCAGTCTGAGTAAACCGGCGCTGAAAATAGAGTAATCCCTGATTTTCCTGTGAATTAATATTTATGTGCTCAACTGCTACATAAAATACGCTGTGGCTGCCCATATCATGGCTATCGACAATGTGACCGTGCAAATGTGCCAGTGCTCCTACTAACTGAGGCTGGGCGGAGTGGTGATGATTTTGCCAGTCGTTTTGCAGAAAACGTTCGGTTACCGGAACAGATGTTATTCCGGCAAAATGCTCCGCTACATCCTGCTGAGATGAAGCCAGAACATTAACACATAAACGCCCGTTGGCGCGGAGAACCGGTTGAATACGGGCGTTGCGGTTAATGCATAATAATAAGGTAGGAGGTGTATCTGTTACCGATGTGACTGCGGTAAGGGTGATGCCATAACGGCCGGCTGAACCTTCGGTAGTAATAACATGTACTGCTGCGGCAACTTTTGACATCGCTTCACGATATTGTAAAGCTACGGCTGACGGTGGTTGATTCATTTTATTAAGTTTCTGGTTCTTCTTTATCGACAGCAATATTGGTAAATTCTTTCAGCATATTGCCCAGTTGATGTAATTTTTCCTGAGTATAACGCTGTTCCAGTACTTTGTACCGTGCATCTACTGAACGACACAAATCTTCATACAATTTTTCTCCGGCCGGGGTCAGCTTAAGAAAAACCCGTCGCTGATCATTGGATGGTTTAAGACGGACTACATAATCCAGTTTTTCCAGTCTTGTCAGGATACCAGTCAGGCTTGGGCGAAGAATGCATGCCTGTTTAGCTAAATCCTGAAAATCCATGATACCATTTTCTGCCAGTAAACGGGTAATACGCCATTGCTGATCAGTGATACCGATATCATTCAGCATCGGGCGAAAATGAGATAATAATGCTTCACGAGCCTGAATCAAGACAATGTTGAGGGACGAGTATTTAGATGTATTAATCACCTGTTTGCTCCAATCTTTCAGTATATCCGGTTCATATAACTATTAAATATAAAGCTAAAAAGTTATTTTTTACGAATTTTACATAATATTATTATAAATTTGAATAATTATGTGTAAATAAATTACAAAACAAGTACATTGTATTTAATTAATAGCTTGTTTTAGAATAAAAAATTATTTTTTAGTTGATTATTGCAATATTTTTGAAATAAAAAAAAGAAACCACCAATCCTAATACATAAAAGTGATCGCCGGATTTATCCGGCTGCTACCTGTATCTGTGGTTTGGTGGTTGAGAAGAAATAATTTGTAATTAATTAATTGTATTTTTGTAACTGTAAAGCAATTTTAGACATTCTGTCCTGTAGTTGAGCCAGTTCGGTACGGTCTTTTTCTACCAGATGCGCAGGTGCCTTGTCGGTATAGCCCGGTTTGGCCAGCTTTGCTTCAATTTTATCGATATTTTTCTGTAGTTTTTCTGCTTCTTTTTGCAGTCGTGCCGTTTCAGCAGCTTTATCCACTTCGACTTTCAGCATCAGGCGCGCACCCTGACATACTGCTACCGGTGCATCATCACTTTCTGGCAAATGGGTTACCTGTCTGGCTTCACTCAGGCGTGCCATCAGTGGCAGATATGGAAGAATTTCACCCAGATCGGTATTGCTTTCAACCAGCAAAGGCACTTTTACACTCATCGCCAGCCCCATTTCACCACGCAAATTGCGTACTGAATTAACCAGCTCCTGCAAATAATGCATCTGATTAACCGCATCAGCATTATTCAGACTGCTGTCTGCCTGAGGCCATGCGGCCAGCATGATACTGTCAGTATGTTTTGCGTTAGCCAGTGGTGCAATGGTCTGCCACAGTTCTTCAGTGATAAACGGCATAATCGGATGCAACAGACGCAACACTACTTCCAGAACGCGTACCAGTGTGCGCCGTGTTGCGCGCTGCTGTGCTTCATCACCACGTTGCAACTGAGTTTTGGCCAGTTCTACATACCAGTCACAGTATTCATTCCAGATGAATTCATATAAGGTCTGAGCAGCCATATCAAAACGGTAGGTGTCCAGTGCTTCACTTACTGCCGAAATGGTTTGCTGCAAACGGGTCAGCAGCCATTTATCAACAAAGCTGTAACTTAGCGGCAGACTTTCATCCTGCCCGCAATCGTGATTTTCAATATTCATCAGCACAAAACGGCTGGCATTCCACAATTTATTGCAGAAATTACGATAGCCTTCAGCACGTTTGAAATCGAAATTGATACTGCGGCCCAGGCTGGCATAGCTGGCCATAGTGAAGCGCAGAGCATCAGCACCGAATACCGGAATGCCGTCAGGAAATAGTTTTTGTGTCGCTTTAATTACCTGCGGCGCTTTTTCCGGACGGCGCAAACCGGTAGTACGTTTAACCAGCAGGTTTTCCAGATCGATACCGTCAATCAAATCCACTGGGTCAATGACATTGCCTTCAGATTTGGACATCTTCTTACCTTCATGATCACGCACCATGCCATGAATATATACATCATGAAAAGGTACTTTGCCGGTGAAGTGGGTAGTCATCATAATCATGCGTGCTACCCAGAAGAAAATAATTTCATAACCGGTTACCAATACCTGAGAGGGCAGGAATGCCTGCAATTCCGGTGTTTTTTCCGGCCAGCCAAGTGTAGAAAACGGCACCAGAGCTGAAGAAAACCAAGTGTCCAGTACATCTTCGTCACGGGTCAGAACCGCATCTTCACCCGCCTGTGCCTGTGCTTCGGCTTCATTACGCGCTACATAAACGCGACCGTTCTGATCGTACCATGCCGGAATCTGGTGACCCCACCACAACTGGCGGGAGATACACCAGTCCTGAATATTGTTCATCCACTGGTTATAAGTATTAACCCAGTTTTCCGGAATAAAGCGTACTTGTCCGCTTTCCACTGCATGAATACATTTTTCAGTCAGGGTTTTACCTTTAAACTCTGATTCCGGTTCGGGATTGGCAACATTATTATCAGCATTGCGGGTCATAGCCACAAACCACTGACTGGTCAGCATTGGTTCGATTACACTACCGGTACGGTCACCTTTAGGTGTCATCAGTTTGTGTTCTTCCACTTTTACCAGTAAACCCTGAGCTTCAAGGTCTGCGACCATCTGTTTGCGTGCAGCAAAACGATCCAGTCCGGCATATTGTGCCGGTAACGTAATACCAGCCTGAGCCTGACCCTGAAAATCAAATACTTCTGCCTGCGGTAGTATTCTGGCATCCAGACTGAGTACATTAATCAGTGCAGTCTGATGACGTTTACCCACTTCATAGTCATTAAAATCGTGAGCCGGTGTGATTTTAACGCAGCCGGTACCAAAATCTTTATCTACATACTCATCAGCAATCACCGGAATAGTGCGGCCGGATAACGGCAGTACCAGCTGTTTTCCGATGAAGCCGGCATAACGTTCATCATCGGGATGTACGGCTACGGCTACGTCGCCCAGCAAAGTTTCCGGACGGGTAGTGGCAACAATCAGAGCGTTGTCCGGATTATCGGCCAGCGGATAACGGATATGCCACATATGGCCGTTTTCTTCGATATTTTCCACTTCCAGATCTGATACAGCTGTACCCAGTACCGGATCCCAGTTTACCAGCCGTTTACCGCGATAAATCAGACCCTGCTCAAACAGGCGTACAAATACTTCGGTAACCACTTCGGCACGCACATCGTCCATTGTAAAATATTCACGGCTCCAGTCTACAGAGCAGCCGACACGGCGCATCTGTTCGGTAATGGTGCCGCCGGAGAATTTTTTCCAGTCCCAGATTTTGGCAATAAATGCTTCCCGGCCTAAATCATGGCGGGTAATGTTTTCTACCGCCAGCTGGCGTTCCACCACAATCTGCGTAGCAATACCGGCATGGTCAGAGCCGGGAATCCAGCACACATTTTCACCTTTCATGCGGTGATAACGGGTAAGGCCATCCATAATGGTCTGGTTAAATGCATGCCCCATATGCAGGGTGCCAGTTACATTAGGCGGTGGCAGCTGAATAGCGAAAGAAGGTTTGCTTAAATCCAGTGACGGTGCAAAATAGCCGCGTTGTTCCCATTGCTGATATAAACGGGTTTCGATTTCACTCGGAGAATATTGGGTGTTTAACATGGTTACGAATTGGAAAAAAATCAAAAAATAAGATTCTGATTATAACCCATGCGCTGAGGCATGGTTTAAGACGATGCGCTTTTGTCAGAATCCGGATATCAAAGTAAACAGTCTTATTTTCAAAATAGAGGTTGAGTCGAATAAACGATTAATTATTAAGCAAATGTCATAAATGAAAATTATGAGTACAGGCGGATAATTAACTAATAAATATATATTTCTGCTGCTTTACCTGTTTATTATCTGTGTAGGCGGGATAAAACTGTGCAGAAGCCCAATCAATTATCCCCCGGTATGCGTAGAATACAGGGGGAAGTAATTAAAAGTGGATTAATTCAGTAGCAGTGATTACTGGCAGACATTAGCGGAAATAGTCATGCCTGTTGCTGCCATCGAAAGCAGCTGGTTTTCAGACAACACTTCTTAAAAGCTGCGGCCGGAGTTGCATGGACAGGGATCATTGCGCCCCAGCTTTTCATGCAGAACTTTGTCACCATGAACAGTTCTTATCAGTCCGCGTTTAACGTTGGTTTCTGACGGGAAACCTCTGCGGCGTTTGCTGGTTGGCTCAAAAAAAGCCTTTATCATTAAATTTGCGCATTATCGTACTCCTTTTTAAAATAATGTAATTAAACAGCAATCATAAATTGCTCGGAATATTTTACAGTAAAAATATAAGATTATCCATGCCGGATGCTTGTCATAAGCTATCTTCAGGAGATAGCAGAAAATAAAAAACTGCCTGAATCTGAATTCAGGCAGTGTATTAAAAATACAGGTTATTGCGGCATGATACCTTTCATGCCTTTTGCCAGACGCATCAGTTTACCCATACCGCCTTTGGTAAATGATTTCATCATTTTTTGCGACTGCTCAAATTGTTTGAGCATTTTATTCACTTCCTGTACGGTAACACCGGAACCATTGGCAATGCGGCGTTTACGGCTGGCTTTAATCAGCAGCGGATTGGCACGTTCTTTGGCTGTCATCGAGTTAATGATAGCTTCCACACGACTCATGGCTTTTTCTGCCGTGCCTTCCGGCACCTGTTTGGCCATTTGTCCCATATCGCCTGGCAGCTTAGACATAATGGATTCAATTCCACCCATTTTACGCATCTGCTGAATTTGTGCTTTAAAGTCATTCAGGTCAAAACCTTTGCCTTTATGCAGTTTTTTTGCCATCTGCTGCGCGGTTTTTTCATCAATGCCTTTTTGTACATCTTCAATCAGTGAAAGTACATCCCCCATGCCGAGAATGCGCGAAGCCAGACGATCCGGATAAAACGGTTCCAGCCCGTTGATTTTTTCACCTACACCAATAAATTTAATCGGTTTGCCGGTTACATGGCGTACAGACAAAGCGGCACCCCCACGGGCATCGCCATCCATTTTGGTTAATACCACACCTGTCAGAGGCAGCGTATCATTAAAAGCCTGTGCTGTATTTACGGCATCCTGACCCTGCATGGCATCTACTACAAACAGAGTTTCTACCGGATTAATCGCTGCATGTATCTGCCGGATTTCATCCATCATTTTCTGGTCAATAGCCAGCCGGCCGGCAGTATCCACCATCAGTACATCATAAAAATGTTTTTTGGCATGATCCAGAGCATTCAATGCAATGGTCACCGGCTGTTCACCTTCGTGTGACGGGAAAAAATCCACTTCAACCTGTTGTGCCAGCAATTTTAGCTGCTCTATTGCCGCCGGACGGTATACATCCGCAGAAACCACCAGTACCTTTTTCTTTTGCTCATTTTTCAGCAGCCGGGCCAGTTTGCCCACCGTAGTGGTTTTACCTGCACCCTGCAAACCTGCCATCAGAATCACGGCAGGTGGAACTGCAGCCAGATTCAGACTGCTGTTTTGTGTGCCCATCAGTTCGGTAAGGGCATCGTTTACCACACCAACAAAAGCCTGCCCGGGTGTGAGACTGCCAATGACTTCTTGCCCAACTGCACGTTCTTTTACCGAAGCCATAAATGTTTTTACAACTGGCAGGGCAACGTCTGCTTCGAGTAATGCCATACGTACTTCACGCAGGGCATCTTTGATATTGTCTTCACTCAAACGCGCCTGTCCGCGCAGAGTTTTCGCGATTTTACTAAAGCGATCTGATAGATTGTCTAACATCGAAACCATCTCCGGCTAATTGTAAGCAGCCTGTATATGTTCAGTGAAAATTGCCTGTTGCCAGTCAATTCGCACAATAAATAGGTATGATAAGTAGCAATTTGGTTATAAAATGGCACCCCGTTGCTATACCTGCCTGTATTTTTTAGCAGGCATAGCAATAATAAATACCTATTTTACACTACGCGCGCCAATTTTTGGCGCGCTATTGCTGCGGAAAAATCATGAGCTTATTGCTGCTGGTGCTTATTCTTGCTTATGCCGTGCTTTCTGTACTGGCATGGCGGTTCTGGCAACGTCATACTGATGTGCCTTATCCGTTGCGAGGTGAGCAGTCACTGTTACTGCTGATATTGCTGCTGCATACCTTTGTTGTATGGCAGCCAATGTTGCAGCAGCATGTACTGCTGGTGGGGTTCGGTCAGGCACTCAATCTGATTACCTGGTTAATGGTAATGCTGTATTGGGTGGGCAGTTTTCGCTATCGCCTGCAGGGATTACAGCTGGCGCTGTTTCCCTGTTCGGCACTCGTACTGCTGATTGCCTTACTGCTGCCCGGACAGGCTATTGCTTATCCGATGCACAACACAGCATTCATGATACATGTTTTGTCGGCATTGCTGGCTTATGCCCTCTTTGGCATTACAACACTGCTGGCTGTGCTCATGCTGGTACGCAATCATTATCTGCACCGGCGTAAAACTGTTCCGCAGCAATCATTCCTGCCGCCTTTGCTGGCTATTGAAAAATTAATGTTTCAAGGCCTGCAGGCGGGTTTTGTGCTTCTGACTATAGCGGCTGTCAGCGGCACAGTATTTTCCGAAGCTGTATTTGGTGAGCCGGCACGTTTTAATCATAAAACGGTATTCGGCGTGCTGTCATGGATAATCTATCTGGTTATCCTGCTCAGACATCATATGCAGGCATGGCGCGGGAAAAAAGTGGCATGGTGGGTTATTGTGTCATTTGTCAGCCTGATGCTGGCTTATTTTGGCAGCAAGTTTGTGCTGGAAATTTTGTTTTAATCTTTTTTGTAACTAGTTTCACCCTGATTTGTAACCATAGGATATTTGAATGAGTGACTTACAATCGTCAGTTGACAGCCCGAAGCAGAGCGCAGCTGAACAGCGTTTAGCCACACCTGAAGGACGACGGGAATTTATTAAGGCAACACTTTCCTGCTGGCTCGGAACCACCATGGAGTATGTGGATTTTGCTTTATACGGCCTAGCCGCAGGGCTGGTATTCGGAGATGTATTTTTTCCGGGAGAAACGTCCACAATTGCTCTTCTGTACAGTTTTGCCACTTATTCAGTCGGCTTTGTTGCCCGCCCGATCGGTGCCATATTTTTTGGCCGTCTTGGCGACCTTAAAGGACGTAAATTTGTACTGGTAACCACTATTGCTCTGATGGGCATTTCCACCACACTGATTGGTTTTATTCCTAGTTATGCCACTATTGGGATATGGGCACCAGTTCTTTTAGCTATACTGCGTTTTATGCAGGGCTTTGGAGCCGGTGCAGAACTTTCCGGCGCTACAGTAATGCTGGGAGAATATGCACCACCCAAACACCGCGGTCTGATTGCTTCTATTATTGGCATTGGTTCTAACAGTGGTACACTGGTCGCTTCGACTGTCTGGCTGTTAGTGTTAATGCTGGATAAAGAAGATGTAGCCAGCTGGGGTTGGCGGATACCATTTATTCTCAGTGCACTGATTGCTCTTGCCGCTACTCTTATTCGCCGCCATGTACGGGAAACTCCGGTATTCGAGCAGGAACAAAATGAAGTTAAACAATCTCAGGTGCAAAAAACTGAAATATCAGTTTCACAAGTTACTGAAACAGATGAAAGCATTCCCTTTCTTGCACGTGTTAAAGCATTTCTAGCAGCTAACAAAGCATTTTTTGTTATGCTGGGCTTGCGTATCGGTGAAAACGGCCCATCTTACCTGGCGCAGGGATTTGTTATCGGCTATGTGGTCAATTTTCTGAAAGTGAATCAAATTGTTGCTACTTCTGCGGTATTTGTTGCTTCTTTGTTAGGCTTTTTTGTGATTCCGTTTGCCGGTTGGTTATCCGATCGGTTTGGCCGCCGTATTGTTTACCGCTGGTTCTGTTTTCTACTGATGCTGTATGCTGTTCCGGCTTATATGTTTCTGGAAACACGAGATCCTTTTATCGTAGCCAGTATTATTGTTATTGGTATGTGTCTGGCGTCACTGGGTATTTTCGGTGTACAGGCAGCCTATGGGGTAGAACTGTTCGGGGTGCGTAATCGTTACTCTAAAATGGCTTTGGCTAAAGAGTTCGGAGGCATTATGTCTGGTGGTATTGCGTCATTAGTTGCCTCAGCATTGCTGAAACATTATGAGACATGGTGGCCGATTGCAATTTATTTTGTAGTGATGGCAGGTATTGGCTTTATAACTACATTCTATGCTCCGGAAACTCGCGGACGCGACCTAAATGCAGTAGAAGACGCCATTTAACTGCTTTAACAAATTGATAGAATCACCAATAACGGAGTCAGTTACTGACTCCGTTATAATTGAAGCACAGGTAAATATTTATGAAGCGTATCGTAATTGATTGTGATCCCGGTAATGGTATTGCAGGCGCGAATGTAGATGACGGGCTGGCGCTGGCGCTGGCACTGGCTGCAGATTCAATTAAACTGGAATTGATTACCATTGTGGCCGGTAATACACCACGGGATACCGGTTTTCAGGTAGCGCACCAATTAATGCAGGAATTGAATCAAAGCATCCCGGTAGTAAAAGGAGCTGCTCAGGCATTACTTGAACCGGCTGCCCCATGGCGAGAACAACTGGATAATAATGTACGCAAACAGGGATTATTGTCTTTATGGGACAATCTGCCACCGCTGCCGCCATTAAATGATCACAGTGCGCCACATGCGGCTCAGGCAATTGGTGAACTGGTGTGTAAGAACCCCGGTGAAATTACCGTGGTGGCTATTGGTCCGTTAACCAATATTGCCCATACCATCCAGCTTTATCCTGATTTTGCCCGGTCTGTTGCCGAAATTGTCATCATGGGCGGTGTATTTCAGCTGGACAGCTACCTTAAGGACACCAACTTCGCTGTTGACCCTGAAGCAGCCAAAATTGTTATCGAAAGTGGAGCCAATATTACCCTTGCACCGCTGGACGTAACTACACAGACACTGCTCACCCATCAGGATCTGGATAAACTTCAGAGCTTTGCCAATCCGCTTGCAGATTTTATTGTCCGTACATCACGTCCGTGGATAGACTATTCTATTCAGACACGCCAGCTGGCCGGTTGCTGGATTCATGATGTATTGTGTGTCGCCAAGCTGATTGATGAAAGCATTGTTACCAGCTCACCTTATATTGTTGATGTATCCACTGCGCGAGACTGTACCCGTGCCAGCAGCCGTCGCTGGAAAGAGGGTGCACTCAGACTGACTGTCGGTATGCCGCCGGTCAGTCATCAGCCTGTTAATGTAATGGAGCAGGTAGATAATCAGCGTTTACTTGAAATTATATTTAATGCATTAGGTCAGTATCGCTGCTAGAAAATATCAGAATATCTTACAGTAATAACAAAAATCTGTTCTAATACCGCTATAATAAATATTTATGGTTTTAATAACCATCATGATAACGATAATCCGCATCAGAATATTGCATTTGTTTATTTCAGTGTTAGCATAGGCACGCAATACAAGAGAAATCAGCAGGTTTACCATGTATAAATTAATTATCAATATTTCTCTTCCTGTTTTGTGGCGACAACAAAACAGGAGAGCATAATGTTAGCCAAAATCAGTCAGAAATTACCTGAATTATCTTCAGCAGAACGTCGGGTGGCTGAATGTGTACTGGCGCAGACTAAGTGGTTTGTACACGCAGCTGTAGCCAATATTGCTAAAGAGGCACGTGTCAGCCAGCCTACGGTTATCCGTTTTTGCCGCAGCATGGGCTATAGCGGGTTACCTGAATTTAAACTCAATCTTTCTGCCAGTATCGGTCATGACGGCATGCCATATGTGCATGAAGAACTCAATAGCACAGATTCTATGCAGGACGTGCTGAATAAAGTTATAGCCAGTACCGCAGCCACAGTGCTTGGCAGCCGTAAATCTCTTAATGCGGCTGACTTGGAAACCGCAGTCAGGCTGATGGCCAAAGCGCGCCGTATAGAATTCTATGGTGCAGGCAATTCAGGTATTGTTGCAATGGATGCTCAGCACAAACTTTTCCGTTTTGGTTTGTCTACAGTTGCCTATACCGATAGTCATGTACAGCTGATGGCTGCTGCCGTATTGTCACCACAAGATGTGCTGGTTGTTATTTCGCATTCAGGTTCTTCACGAGATTTACTTGATGCAATTAAAATTGCCAAGGGTAACGGTGCAAAAGTAATCGCTCTTACCCGTGCCGGATCACCCGTCGCACAAGCCTGTGACTGTGTCATTAGTGTTGTTACCCCTGAAGACAGCGAAAAATATACCCCGATGATTTCCCGTCTGCTGCAGCTGATGGTAGTTGATATGCTGACTATCGGCCTGGCCTTGCATCTGGGCGAAAATGTAAGCGAAATGCTGGCAAAAACCAAGGCAGGAGTTAAGCTGAAATTTTTACAACACTAATTTCAGCAGAAAGACAGCTTTTAGTATGATTCACTATCAGCCAATATGATTACCTGTATGAAGTTTCTGCCGGTTGTCAGCGGGTTTGTGCATTGTCCCCTCAGGCACGGTATTTATCTTAAATTATTACAACGAAATGAGCGCTAGTGAGTAACAAAACCCGTCAAATTAAACGTCAGACCGAACAGCAGAAAAACGTTAAAAATTCAGAAGCGGCTACGCAGCAGAAAAGAGGCTCTGCCATTCTGGTAGGCATTATTGCTATTTGTCTGCTTGCCGGAGGGCTGTATATCGGAGGCTGGTTTAATCTGGTTACGCCGGCACAGATTCAGCAGTGTGAAACAGCAGTCAGACAAACATTTCCACAGGCTGCTGATCAGAATGTCTTGCTGCCCAAATGTAATAATCGCCATATGATTGAAGGCATGAGCAGCCCGGGCAGCCAGAAACTGAGTTCTAAACAGATACTGGACAGTCTGGATGTGGGCAAAACTGTTGATTTAGTTTCCATGTTTATCGGTGGTGCGCTGATTGGTGCGGCTATTGCTGCATTTGCAGCCAGCTACCGTATTTTCCAGCGCAAGCTTGGTAAAAATACCGATTGATTTAAAAGCGTACTTTACAGCCTAAATTCTATAAAAACTGGTTAATCAATGTATATGCAGTATAATTAATCATTATTTACTAATAAGATATGGTTTGTACATGAATAAAAAAACTATCCGTTTATTGCTGGCTCTGGTGTGCAGTTTATTTTTCAGCCTGAATGTCTATGCCCAAAAATCCTTTAAACCACAAAATGGTGATCTTATTTTTCTGGAAAATTGTGACGGCGGTATGAATAGTGCCATTAAGGCTGCTACCAGTGGTCTGACCGGATACAATTTTACTCATGTCGGAATTGTCTGGCAGAAAAACCCAAATCAGTATTTTGTTATTGAAGCCACCACTCCTGAAGTCCGTATCACATCACTGAAAACATATCTGCATCCCAAAAAAAAATGTCAGCCGCGAGCAGTAGTGGGCAGATTGAAAGCACCTTATCAGGCACTGATTCCTTCTGCTCTGATTTATGCACAGCAAAAAGTAGGTAAAAAATACGATGATGCCTTTGATATCACCAACGATCAGTATTACTGTTCTGAGCTGATTTATCAGATATTCAAGGAAGCCAACAACGGGCAGGAAGTATTCCCATTACGCGCAATGACCTTTAAGTCTAAAGATACTGGTGAATTTCCTGATTACTGGGTAAAACATTTCCAGAAAATGGGTATTCCGATACCTGAGGGTCAGCCTGGAAATAATCCGGGCGATATGTCCCGCTCTGATTTAATTGATATTGTTCATTACTATTAGTTATTAACCAACAGACCGGCATTAATTATGCTGGTCTGTTTCATTATAGAAACTAAACTTTATCCGGCACATACCAAATTAACCAATCACTAATCACGAGTCAGATAAACGGATTAATACAGATATCCGTACTATTCCTGAATAATGAAAACTAATAGCATCAAAAAATTTTATACCGAGTTAGCTGTCTTATATTTATGATTAGCAAAATGACAAATGTATTTTTAAAGACAGAATTTTATACATCAATACAGCATCATTCTATTAATAGAATAGAAAAGCGAATAGATAAAATAATCGAATTGTAATTAACTTGCATAAAAAATTCAGAAATATAATATTATTATTGCATAAAATTATTTATTTGTACCGAGTTCACCCGCTTAAGCTGTATTTCATTATCTATATTGGTATTTTATGTTTACGTTGTGTAAATATCCTTTTTATAATACACAACACTAAAATTACACCGGAAAGCACTAAACAGTGTCATCGTCTGCCGTATTACAACCAAAACAGGAATTTAAGAGAGGGTTGATTACCGCTTTGCCGGTTATGCTGAGTTTTATTCCGTTTTCACTGGTTTTAGGTGCGCAGGCAATTCAAAAAGGAATGAGTACCGGTGAAATTTCACTGCTTACTGCGGTAAACTTTGCCGGCGGTTCCGAATTTGTAGCGGTTAATCTGTGGACTTCACCCCCGCATTTAATCTTGATTGCTTTAATGACACTACTGGTAAACAGTCGCCATATTCTGATGAGTGCGGCACTGACACCTTATCTAAAAGATCTGCCCAGACGAAAAGTATTATCTGCGCTGTTTTTAATGTGTGACGAAAGCTGGGCACTGGCATTTACTGATGCGAAAAACTCACCAAAGCAGAAATTCAGCTATTATTTTTATCTTGGTGCCGGCATAGGTCTGTATGTCGTCTGGGTCGGATTCACAACTGTGGGTGCACTTATCGGACCGGTTATTGGCGATGTTACTCATTACGGTTTTGATATGGCCTTTGTGGCAGTGTTTCTGGTTTTACTCAAAGGAATGTGGAAAGGTTTTACTGCAGCTGTTCCATGGCTGGTGAGCCTGCTGGCGGCGATTGCCGGCTATCTTTTTCTGCCTGGTGCATGGTATGTATTACTGGGTACAATATCCGGCTTAACTGTAGCTTTTATCATGGCAGCGTATGATTGATTTATCAGCTTTACTCACTATTCTGTCCATGGCGGTAGTTACTTACATCACCCGAATCAGTGGTTATCTGTTATTACGCAATCGTGAGCTTAGTCCGCGCCTGACTAAAGTTCTTGAATCCATCCCCGGCTGTGTTCTGATTGCTGTAATCGCTCCTGCCTTTGCCACAACCAATCCGGCTAATCTTTTAGCCGTTATCATCACAATATTACTGGCGTGGCGATTTTCATTGTTACCAACAGTGGTGTTCAGTATCGCTATTACGGCTTTTCTGCGTCACTATCTGCTCAGCTAAATACCGCATATTCCTGACCCAATAACAGTAATAATTTCTAAAAATATATTAAAAACAGTCTGTTTGATAGCGCAAATCTGGCATTTCATGGAAATAAAAAAATCAATTCCTGTAAGGAAATGCTGTGTAACAACGACTTCAAACCGGCGCAATTATCATCAATTCCGATTTATTTTGCTTGTTATGTTCTGTTTTTTAAGAAAATAAAATTTATTAATATCTTAAATGAATAATTTTTGTACTGATAAGCAGGGCTGGGTAGATGTAAATTTTTCCGCTAGTATATCAATGTATGTTGGAGTTAATTTATTAATTTATTAATTTAATTGCCTAATGATAAAGGAAAGAACATGAATAATACATTAATAGAAGCCATTGAAAAACGTCGTACCCAGTATGCACTCGGCAGGAATATTACTCAGGCACAGGAAGAAATAACTGCTTTAATAGAAGAAGCCATTAAACTGTCTCCGTCAGCTTTTAATTCGCAAAGTTCACGTGCTGTAATCCTGTTTGGTCAGCAAAGTGAAAAATTCTGGCATATTGTCATGAATGAATTGCGTATCAGAGTACCTGCAGACAAATTTGACTCCACAGAAGCCAAAATTAAGAGTTTTGCGGCTGGTATCGGTACCATATTATTTTATGAAGATCAGCAAATCATCGCCAGCCTGCAACAGCAATATCCCAACTATGCTGAGCAGTTTCCTGTCTGGTCGGAACAGGGAAGCGGTATTGCCCAGTTTGCAGTCTGGTCTGCTCTGGCGAATGCCGGCATCGGCGCCAGCCTGCAACACTATAACCCTTTGCCGGATGCGGCAGCTGCTAAAGAATGGCAGATACCGGAAAGCTGGAAGCTGCGTGCCATGATGCCTTTTGGTTCCAATGAAGCACCTTTCCCTGAAAAAAGCTTTATTGATGATACGGAACGATTTAAAGTATTTTACTGAATCAGATAAGATATCTGCATAAAATGAATTCTGAAATGCTGCCGGCCGGATCAGAATATCTCTGATCCGGTCAGATTTTTATCGATTTTCCGCTTTGGAATGATAATTTTAGCCCTTTTTGAACAATAAGAACTAATATTGCTTTTTTATTATAATTAAAAAATAAAATTTTAAGATTTTAAATAAATTAATTTAATATTGATAATTAAATATAAATTTAAACATAAAAAAAGCTAATACTGTATTTTGATATAAATTTTATATCTGAAAACTTTTATATAATTCATTAATTTTAATTAACTTAAAAAAATTATTTTAAAACATATATTTATATAATATTTAATATCGATTTAATGCAAGTTTCTATAAAAAATACTGTTACTACTAAAGTTATTAAGTATATTTATGTAAATGATATTAGAATATTTAAAGTTGTAATTAACTTTAAATAACGTTAAAATTAACTAGTATTAACATTCATTAAGCATAAATGCGTATAAAAAAACCAGTTTTATTGTTAAATCTATTAGGGATAAGTCTGTTACAAGCCAATGCTGCATCAATGAACGAAGCGGCTGAACAGATAGATAAGAAACAACAGCAGCAGATTATACGCGAGCAGCAGCGTCAGCAGCAATTCCAGCAGCAAATGCAGCCTGATGTAAACGTACATTTGCAGCCTGCGGAAGAAAATCTGTCCGGAACAGGTAAACTGATAACAGATGAAACTCCCTGTTTTGCTATCCAGGACATCCGTCTGGTCGGAGAAGATGCAGGTCATTTTCAGTTTGCCCTGAAAAAAGCTCTTCGTCAGAGTCAGTTTACGCCCGGTATGTGTCTGGGCGGAAAAGCGATAAATCAGATTATGATTCTGGCGCAAAATGCCGTTATAGAACGTGGCTATACCACTACCCGTATTCTGGCCAGTCCGCAAGATATTAATAGCGGGCAATTACAGCTGAGTGTTATTGCCGGACGGGTTCATGCTATTCGTTATAATCTGGATGATTCTGCTTCCAAACATGTTGGTCGTATTCGCCATATTCAGAATGAATTTCCGGTCAGGGCTGGTGATATTCTGAATTTACGTGCATTGGAGCAAGGGCTTGAAAACCTTCGCCGGGTTCCGACTGCTGAAGCCGATATTCAGATTGTGCCGGCAGACGAGCCCAATCAGAGTGATATAGTAATAAGCTGGTCACAGCGTACCGTGCCAATGCGTTTAAGTTTCAATATAGACGATTCCGGCAGTCATTCAACCGGACGTTATCAGGGAGGTGTCACTCTATCGGTAGATAATCCTCTTGGATTAAGTGATTTATTCTACATCAACTACAATCATGATCTGGGTAGCAAAGACAGCTATTTTGACAGTGATGGCAATCGTACCGGCAGTGGTACACACGGCTATGCCCTGCATTACTCAGTTCCTTTCGGTAACTGGCAGATTGCCTTCAACCGCAATCATTACCGCTATCATCAGGCAATAGCAGGTTATAACGAAAACTATGATTACAGTGGTAACAGTGACAATACCGATCTGGGTTTAACCCGTATGCTTTACCGCAACAGCCATCGCAAAATCGATGTTACCGCTAAGGTATGGAAACGCGAATCGCATAATTTTATTAACGATGCCGAAATTGAAGTTCAGCAGCGTCATACTGCAGGCTGGGCTGTCAATCTGAATCATCAGGAATATATCGGTAATGCCGTCGTCAATCTGGGGCTGGGCTACAAGCGTGGTACTGGCGCGGATAACAGTTTGCGTGCACCTGAAGAAGAATTTGGTGAAGGTACTTCACGCATGAAAATCATTACCGTAGATGCCGGTTTATTGTGGCCGTTCACGCTGGGTAATCAGCAGTTAAGCTATGACAGCTCCTTTCACGGACAGTGGAACAAAACACCATTAATTACCCAGGATCAGCTTTCCATTGGCGGCCGTTACACCGTGCGTGGTTTTGATGGCGAAGTTACCTTGATGGGTGAGCGCGGCTGGTATTGGAATAATAACCTGAACTGGCAATACAAAGGCCGCCATCAGGTATATCTCGGACTTGATGTCGGCCACGTTTCCGGGCCGTCAACTGAAATGCAGCTGGGAAAAACACTGGCTGGAGCAGTTATCGGCTTTAAAGGACAAATCAAAGCCGGCGGACAATGGTATTACGACATCTTTGCCGGTAAACCAATATACAAACCGCAATACTTCCGTACGGACAGAACCAATGTAGGCTTCAGTCTTAATTATTCAATGTAAATTGTTAAAGAAACAAAAAATGGCTATGAATTAAAGATATAAAGCCAGATTTAAGAGGATCAATCATGAATAAAAACCGTTATAAAATCATATTCAATAAAAAAAGAGGCATGCTGGTAGCCGTAGCAGAAAACACCACTCGCGAAGGTAAAAGCACAGCCGACCGCAGCAGCAGTAACAGCATTACCGGCAGCCTGCTGGCCAAACTGCCATTAATCACCGGCTCTATCCTGTTAGGACTGGGCTTATGCGTACTGACCGGTAACGGAGCCATAGCGGCCGACATTCACGCAGATACATCTGCACCTAAGAATCAGCAGCCCACCATATTACAAACTGCCAATGGTGTACCACAGATAAATATTCAGACTCCAAGTAAAGGCGGCGTGTCCGTCAATCAGTACCGGCAGCTGGATGTAAATCAAAAAGGTGCTATTCTCAACAATAGCCGAAAAAGCATTCAGACACAGCAGGCTGGTTGGGTACAGGGCAATCCCTGGCTGGCCAGAGGCGAAGCCAGAGTCATCGTTAACCAGATTAATAGCAGCAATCCCAGCCGGATTAACGGCTACATCGAAGTAGCCGGTAAACGTGCCGAAGTTATCATGGCAAACCCCGCCGGAATCAATGTTAACGGAGGCGGCTTTATTAATGCTGCCGGTGTAACACTGACTACCGGCAAACCCATACTCAATAATGGTAGTCTGGATGGTTTTCAGGTACGTGAAGGCAATATCAGCATCAACGGACAGGGGCTGGATAGCCGGGGTAGTGATTACACCAATATCCTGACCAAAGCTGCTCAAATCAATGCCGGCATCTGGGCAAATAATCTCAATATTATTGCCGGCAGCAACGATATTACTTCGCAGGGAGCAATTACGCCCAGCTATCCGGCTGAGAACTCAGCCCAGAACCGGGTAGCCATAGACAGTAGCAAACTAGCCGGTATGTACGCAGGTAAAATCACACTCGTCAGCAACGACAAAGGTGTCGGCATTAATAATGCCGGTCAGATATTTGCCGGGGCAGGTGGCGTACAGATTAGTGCCGATGGCAAACTGAGTAACAGCGGCAGCATCGTTGCTGCTGATAAGAGCAGTGTCGGCGCAGATAGTGCCGCAGCCGCCATCAAAGCTGACAGTATCAGCAACAGCGGTACTGTCTCCAGCCTGGGTAAACTGCAATTACAGAGCCGGCAGCTGGACAACAGTGGTTTAATTACCAGTGCTGATGAACTGAATATCCGTAACCGGCAACAACTGGATAATCAGGGAGAAATCAACGGCGGCCGTCTGGACATCATCAGTGACAGCCTTCATAACCGTAACGGCAAAATTATCCAGAGCGGTTTGCAGGCGTTGAGTCTGGAAACAGATAAACTAAGCAACGAAAACAACGGTCTGATTGGTTATGCACCAGCAGAAAGCAGCACAGAACCAGCCCCTGACAAACCGGCTAACACCGGAGAACCGTCAGACAGTAATACCAATCCGCCAAGCAGTGCAACAGCAACAGGTCAGACCAAACCTGCGCTCAGCCAGCCTAAACAGTTTGCAGCCGGACAAATCATCAGCCGGCAGGAAATTATCAATGATAACGGGCAGATTACAGGTAACGGCGGCATCGATCTTAATGCTCATAACGGATTGAGTAACCATGCTAATCTGCATCTGAATCACCTTCAGGTAAGCGGAGATTTGCTGGATAATACTCAGGGCAAACTGATTGTCAGACAGGCACAAATCAAAACTGACCGGCTGGATAACCGGCAGGGTGAAATCAGCGGCAGCGAGCAGTTACAGTACGCAGGAAAAGTACTGGATAACCGCCATGGTCGTATCCAGTCAGCCGGACAGATAGAAATTAACAGCGCAGAAACAGATAACAGCAATAGCGGCGTAATAGCAGCCCAGAACAAATTGCAGCTTAATAGCAGCAGCTACATTGATAACAGCAATGCCGGGCAGTTGTGGAGCGGCGGTCAGACAGAGCTGGAAACAGACAGTCTGAACAACAGCAGCGGAGCGATAGACAGTAACAGCCTGAGGATAGATGCAGCAAATCTGAATAACCGGCAGGGTGCTGTCCGCAGCATAGCTGATCAGCAACTGAAGATACAAAATCAGGCAGATAATCGTGACGGACAAATTGGCAGTAATGGTCAGCTGACTATTTATGCTAAAAGCATAGAAAACAGCAATGGTAAAATCAGTGCCGGTAAACAGGCAGATATATACAGTAGCGAATTAAACAATCAGCAGGGTTCAATAGATGCAGAATCCATCCGGATTAGCAGTAATAATCTGAATAACAGACAAGGCGCTATACGTGCCAATGAAAAAATCGATGCCGTAATTAACCAGTCTCTCGTTAATCAGCAGGGGCAGATAAGCGCTCTTAAAGACATATCAATTAGCGGTAACGGCACTGATAACAGTGGCAATAATCTCCATGTGGATAATAGCGATAATGGCCGGATTATTGCCGGACAGAATCTTAGTCTGCATGCCAAAAATCTCAACAACCAAAGTACTATTGCTGCCGGGAATGATGCAGATATTGCACTGATTGATGATTTCAGCATTGATACAGATCTGAGTGCCGGTCATAACCTGAGTATCAGCAGTCAGGGAAATATCAGTAATAGCCATACCGTAACCGGCGGCAATAGCGTAATTATCAAAGCGGCGAACATCAGTAACCAGACCAATGGGATTATTCAGAGCAACAGCCATACCGAACTGAACGCAGCTGACAGCATTACTAATCGCGGCCTGCTCAATAGTAACGGTACTACACTGATACAGTCGGGCAGCAGCATCAACAACATCGGTACCGGCCGTATTTATGGTAATCATGTGGCTATCGGTACTCATAACTTGTTTAATCAGGAAGAAAACACCGGTACCGAAACCAAAGCGGCAGTGGTAGCAGCCAGAAACCGTCTGGATATTGGTGCTTCCAATATCATAAATCAAGAGCATGCTCTGTTATCCAGCGAAGGTGATATTGCTATCGGAGGCATTCTGAATGAGCAGCATCAGGCCAGCGGTATGGCAGAAAGCCTCACTAACAGCAGTGCACGGATAGAAGCGCAGGGTAATGGCAATATTGCAGTTAAACAATTGAAAAATCAAAATAACCACTTTAGCGTAGAAGAATATCTGGAGAGCAGTAAGAAAATTCATCAGTATCAGGAGAAAGGTAACCCTGAAATCTGGGTAGATGGTGTAGACGGTAAATATAAAGAAGAAAGAAAAAAAATCAGTTTTACCTTTAATGATAAAAGCAAGAAAGTATGGAAAAAATATTCAGTATCAAAACTGCACTGGTGGGATTTCAAGCGTGATATTTATAAGCAAAAAGTAACTGAAACTCAGCCCGGAGAAATTATTATAGGCGGAGATTTAACCGTCAGTGGTGAACACTGGCTTAATGACAACAGCCAGATTATCGTTGGTGGCACCTTGCAGAGTACAGATAATCTGAATCTGGAGAACAAAGAAACCAAAGGCCGGCAGCGAGTAGAAGAGCATGGAAAAGAGGGTGGCTATAAGTATGTGAATAAAAAACTGTCAAAGGGAAAAATTAAAACGAATGGAGAAACCTCGTATAACAAAACTATCATCAGCAGCCATGAATTTGAGACTCCGGTCAGTGTAGTGCAGCAACACACCAGCACAGGAACCAATCAGGCACATGCAGAGCAGGTTCAAAACAATAACCAGCTACAGCAGCAAGATAAGGCACAGACACAGTTTAACAGTCACAACCAGAACATACAGACCCTCAGTGATTACACTACCAAACTGCCTAACAACAGCCTTTATCATATCAGTCCGGATAATAGCGGCTATCTGGTAGAAACTGATCCGGCCTTTACCAACATGAGAAAATGGCTGGGCAGTGATTATATGCTCAGCGCTCTCGGGCAGAATCCCGAGAATATGCAAAAACGGCTTGGTGACGGCTACTATGAACAGCGGCTGATTAACGAGCAGATAGCTAAACTGACCGGTTACCGTTATCTCGAAGGCTACAGCAATAATGAAGAGCAATATAAAGCACTGATGAATGCCGGTATCGCATATGCACAGAAATTTAACCTGACACCGGGAATAGACCTGAGCCCTGAGCAAATGGCGCAACTGACTAGTAACATCGTGTGGATGGTCAGCCAGACCGTCACTCTGGCAGATGGCAGCCAGCAGACAGTACTCGTACCTAAAGTTTACCTGATGGTTCACAGCGGAGATGTCAATGACAACGGCAGTCTCATCAGTGCCCGCAATATTAACCTGCAAAATAGCGGTAATATAAATAATCAGGGCACCATAGCCGGTCAGAATATTACCAGTATCGGTGCACAGAATATCAGCAACAGCGGTACTATCAGCGGCAGTAAAGTTGGTCTCACTGCCAAAGAGAACATCGACTTTAATGGCGGAGTGGCCACAGGTAAAGATCTGCTTAGTCTGAAAGCCGATAAAATCAACCTCAGCAGCACTACCTTCAGCTATGGAGATGAACATAATGGCGGCACCATTATTGACCGCACCGCAGGATTATATGTCACTGGAGAAAAAGACAGTGTTCTTAGTGTGGCCGGTATACACGGTATTACCAGTCACGGTGCCGGCATTACCAATACAGCTGAGAATGGCATTACTCAGCTTAGCTCCGGAGAGGGCACTATCGATCTTAATACAGTGACCACTGCAACCAATATGGCCTCAGGCAGCCGCAGCGATAAAAATCACTGGATAAACCGTTATCAGAATGAAACCGGTACCAGCATCAATGCCATCGGCGACATTAACATACTTTCCGGAGAGCAACTCAATATCAGGCAGGGTGATATCAACAGCCTTCAGGGTAATATCAACCTTTATGGTAAAAACGGCGTTAATATCAGCGAAGGACGCCAGCAAACCGAGATGGATCATTCTACATATATTAAATCCAGCGGTCTGTTGTCGAAAAAAACCAGTCTTGATCAGTATCAGGCCGACCATGATGAAGCTGTATCCAGTAATATTACCGGAGCTTTAATCAACATCAGCAGCGATAAAGATATTAATATCCGCGGTAGTAACGTCATCTCTGATTTCGGTACCATTATGCAGGCGGGTAACGATATCAGCATCAGCGCAGCAGAAAATCATTATGCTGATCGTCAGTATCGCAAAGATACTAAATCCGGTCTGATGGGCAGCGGCGGTATCGGCTTCACTATCGGTAAACAGAAAGAAACTGACGATACCACCAGTAAATCTCTTGTTCACAGCGGCAGCAGCATCGGCAGCCTGTACGGAGATACCATTATCATTGCAGATAATCACTACAACCAGACCGGCAGCAGTGTGAGCACACCTGCAGGTAATGTAACCATAGCGGCTAAAGATATAAATATTGCAGCTGCGCAAGATGAACATAACCGAGACAATATTCATACTTTTGAAAAGAGCGGACTCACCGTTGCTGTCAACGTACCTGTGGTGAATGCCATCCAGACTGCGAATACTGCCATTAACCGCGTAGGTAAAAGTAAAAATGACCGCGTCAATGCCATGGCTGCCTTCAATGCCGGTATGGATACCTACAAAGCAGGCGAAGCTTTGAATAAACTTGGCAGCGATCAATCAGCAGACCAAAATGTCAGTGTCAGCATAACCATTGGTCAGCAGAAGAGTCGCAGTGAAAATCACACAAAAGATACCGTGGCCTCTGCCAGTCAGATTAATGCCGGCGGAACAGTCAATTTACTGGCAACGGGCGCAGGCAAAGACTCTAATATCAACATCATCGGATCAGATGTGGCAGGCAGCAAAGGCACCCATTTACAGGCAGATAACGAAATTAACCTGCTTGCAGCCGAACAAAGCCACAGCGAGCGCAGCAGTAATAAATCCAGCGGTTGGAATGCCGGAGTGGCTATCAGCTATGGCTCTGGTGGCACATCTCTGGGTGTTACAGCCGGGGGCAATCTGGGTAAAGGCCATGGTAACGGAGACGAAACCAGCTACCGGAACAGCCATGTTGGCAGCAGCAGCGGCAGTACCAGCCTCAGCAGTGGCGGTGCTACCAACATCATAGGTGCACAGGTAATCGGTAAAGGCGTGAGTATAGATGCAGCCGAGCTGAACATAGCCAGCCTGCAGGACAAAGCTAAATATGACAGTAAACAGGAGAATATCAGCGGGCAGGTTACTGTAGGCTACGGTGCATCGGGATCGGCCAGCTACAGCAAGAGCAAAATCAAAGCCGATTATGCCGGAGTAACCGAACAAAGCGGCATCATAGCCGGAGATGACGGCTATCAGATTAAAGTCAAAGGCAATACAGATCTGAAAGGTGCCATCATAACTTCTGCCAGTGCCGCAGAAGCAGCAGGTAAAAACAGCCTGATTACCGGCAGTCTTACCAGCAGTGATATCAAAAATCACAGCGATTACAGTGGCAGCAGCATTGGCATCAGTGGCGGCGGTTCTATCAGCGGTTCTTCACTGGGTCAGAAACAGCCCGGTACAGGCAATGGCATCCATCTTGCCAATCAGGGCGGATCCGGCGTAAACAAATCAATAGGTTTTGGTCACGATAGTGGTCATACCAGCAGTACTACCCATAGCGGTATCAACACCGCTAACATTATCATTACTGATGAAGCGGCGCAGCAGCAGAAAACCGGTAAAACGGCTGCCCAGACAATTGCCGCTATCCATACAAATACCACCAGCGATAACTACGCCGATAAAGCTGACTATCTGACTAACAACTTTGATAAAGACAAAGTACAGAAAGAACTCGACTTACAGCGTGAAATCAGTCAGGAATTTGATCAGAACCGACAGGAACTGAAAAAAGAACTGCTTGAAAAAGCGCGCAAAAAATATGAAGAAGCTCAAATAGAACGCTTTAAACATGGCGGCTACAGAACCGAAAAAAGCATACAATTAGAAGAAGAAGCTCGCAGGATGGAGCAGAATATAGCCTATCTTGATACTGCACTGGGTATATTATGGGCCGGCGATATAGGTACAGCTGCCCTGGAAACAGTAGCCCTGCATGCTGACTATGCCAAGAATGCCGCCAGGCACATAACCGCCGGACAAGTTTACAAAGTTACCTGTTCGGATCAGGCTGCAAAGTATCAGTGTAAAGACATAAATAACGTTAATGATGCAATTGCAGATCTTCAAGAAAGTAAATTAAGTAATGAAAAAAATAAAGGCGCTCCGTTTGACGGGAAAGCGATCCAGATCTTTGACTACAGCGAAATCATGGATGGCACAATAGTAAAAATCTCAAATCCGGGAATTTATAACAACGAAGAAGCCGCCTTTAGAAATGCAGTAAAACAAAATCCGGAAGCAGCGGCTAATGGTAAATTGTATGTTGTAGTCAACAATCCTGTTGTAGAGGTTATCCCCGGGCTGGGTGAGGTAGGTGGTTATGCTTTTTACGATAAACTTAACGAGTGGCTGGGAGGCCGGCTGCCCTTAACCAACGCAGAAAAAACCAATGCTGAATTAAAAATGCTGGCCAAAAAAACCAATACATTGATTGATACCAATGATCATAGCAGGGGCTCAATGACTGAAAAAGTCAGCCTGGCTTATCTGCAGAATGTATTAGGCATAACCGGTATTCCTATAGAAAAAACCAAATTTCTCGGGCCGGCAGCACATGCGCCGGGTTATTTCAAAATGCTGAGCAAAAACGGCTATGTGGATGAATATGGCATCAGCAGTAGCTTTTTCATGGGTAATCACAATACCGACTTTGTCGGCAGGCTGGTAGGTCTCAATCCTGCTACAGCAGGAGAGTGTAAGGGCAATCCGCTGGGCGCATGTTACAGTCACAGCAGTTATAACGGTGCTTATTACCTTGAACCCTATTTGACAGATCCATTTGGTCAGTTCTATTTTGATAAAAACACTGGTAAACGTCTACCAAATCCAGAATTTGAAAAAGTTGAAAAAACTGTACAAAAACTTTATGAGGATGAAAATAAACTATTTCCTAATCCAACACTTGCTCAGGCATATGTAATCGGCGAAGATGGGAATATTCGTCTGGTAGACCGGCAGGGAAACATGACAACAATCAACCGGAGAACGCAAAAAGTCATCGGCACCACACAAATACCGATTCATGAAATCAATGGCAGACGTTATTTTGAATTTGAAGGAAAGAAATATTATGCAGATCCGAACCGCTAAAATCCGCTTACTTATTCTGACAGGTATAGGAATATTCCTGAGTGGCTGTAGTATATCCGACTGGTACAATGGCTACTATGTTGAAAGATCAGCGATTAAAGGAGCACAAAAAGATAGAGATAATTACTACAATTCTGAATCGCCGCAAATGCAAGAGCTGAGAAAGCATAATGACAAATATTGTTCAGATTTAGCATCTAAGCCAGAAAACCGGGTTGCAAGGGACGGTTATCCAAATGGTGTTGTCAATCAAGCTATGTTTATTGGGTGTATGGAAGATCGTGGCACACCCACATATGAATCTTATGCCTCAATGCAGAAAAAAAAACATGATGAAGAACGAAGAGCAAAAGGTAAAAGAGTCATGTAAGTATTGCTAGCCTGATATATTAGCCCTGTATTTAATTTGATAATAGTAATATTAAAAGATTGAATATAGGGCTGTATTGATATCTGAAATATGATTTTTGCATAATAGTGCAACTGAAATAAAAGAATAGATAAGGGTTTTTATTGTACTGAAAAATACAAGAAAATAGTCTACTGCAAAAGTCATCGGCAGCACGCAGATACCGATTCATGAAATCCATGGCAAACGCTATTTTGAATTTGAAGGAAAGAAATATTATGCAGATCCGAACCGCTAAAATCCGCTTACTTATTCTGACAGGTATCGGAATATTTTTGGGCGGCTGCAGTATCTCCGACTGGTACAATGGTTATTATGTTGAAAGATCAGCAATTTCTCAGTCACAAAAGAAAGAAGCTAATTATTACAATTCAGAATCGCCAGAAATGCAAAAGCTGAGAAAGCAAAATGACAAATATTGTATAGATTTAGCAAAAAAGCCGGAAAACCGGGTTGCAAGAGCCGGCTATCCAAATGGAGTATGGAATCAAGGTATGTTTGAAAATTGTATGGAAGACAGAGGAACACCAACATATGAAACCTGGGCGGGAATGCAGAAAAAAAAACGTGATGAAGAGCTAAGAGCAAAAGGTAAAAGAGTCATGTAAGTGTTGCTAGCCTGATATATCAGCCCTGTATTTAATTTGATAATAGTAATATTAGAAAATTGAACACAGGGCTGTATTGATATCTGAAATATGATTTTTGCATAATAGTGCAACTGAAATAAAAGAATAGATAAGGGTTTTTATTGTACTGAAAAATACAAGAAAATAGTCTACTGCAAAAGTCATCGGCAGCACGCAGATACCGATTCATGAAATCCATAGCAAACACTATTTTGAATTTGAAGGAAAGAAATATTATGCAAAACCGAATCGTTAAAATCCGCTTACTTATTCTGACCGGTACCGGCATATTCCTGAGTGGCTGCAGTATATCCGACTGGTACAATGGCTATTATGCTGAAAGATCAGCAATTTCTCGGTCACAAAGGGATGAAAATAATTATTACAATTCAGAATCGCCACAAATGCAAAAGTTGAGAAAGCAGAATCAAACATATTGTTTAGATTTAGCACATAAGCCGGAAAATCGGGTTGCAAGAGATGGTTATCCAAATGGAGTATGGAATCAAGGTATGTTTGAAAATTGTATGGAAGACAGAGGAACACCAACATATGAAACCTGGGCGGGAATGCAGAAAAAAAAACATGATGAAGAGCTAAGAGCAAAAGGTAAAAGAGTCATGTAAGTGTTGCTAGCCTGATATATCAGCCCTGTGTTTAATTTGATAATAATAATATTAGAAAATTGAACACAGGGCTGTATTGATATCTGTAAGATGTCTTTCGCATACTAGTAAAACTGAAATAAAATAATATATAAGAGTTTTTATTGTACTGAAAAATACAAGAAAATAGCCTTACCTCATAAAGTAATCAGCACCACGCAGGTACCGATTCATGAAATCCATGGCAAACGCTATTTTGAATTTGAAGGAAAGAAATATTATGCAGATCCGAACCGCTAAAATCCGCTTACTTATTCTGACAGGTATAGGAATATTCCTGAGTGGCTGTAGTATATCCGACTGGTACAATGGCTACTATGTTGAAAGATCAGCGATTAAAGGAGCACAAAAAGATAGAGATAATTACTACAATTCTGAATCGCCGCAAATGCAAGAGCTGAGAAAACAAAATGACAAATATTGTTCTGATTTAGCACATAAGCCGGAAAACCGGGTTGCAAGAGCTGGTTATCCAAATGGAGTATGGAATCAAGGTATGTTTGAAATTTGTATGAAGAATCGAGGAACACCAACATATGGAGCCTGGGCGTCAATGCAGAAAAAAAAACATGATGAAGAGCTAAGAGCGAAGGGTAAAAGAGTCATGTAAGTATTGCTAGCCTGATATATCAGCTTTGTGTTTAATTTAATAATAGTAATATATTAGAAAATTAAACACAGGGCTGTATTGATATCTGAAATATGATTTTTGCATACTAGTGCAACTGAAATAAAAGAAACTAGCCTATTCTGGTAAGGCAAACTAAACCTCAGGAAGGAGTGCATTATCATGAAACTCCGCATTAAAATTGTATTTTTGTTAAGTATGTGTTTGTGCTTGGAGGGTTGCATGGAGGCAGCTATAAGATTCTGGAATGGTCCGGGCTGGTCATCACCAGCAAGAGAGAAAGCTGATCAGGAATGTTTTGATGAGCTTCAATTAACTGTACCTAAGCCAAATGCCCCCCGGGGTTCTGAAGCGAGGACTGAATGGCTTATTAACGTTTATACACCTGCATCAATAGAATGTATGAAGAGAAAAGGTTTTTAAAAATTGTTGAGTGCCATATTAGATTTATATTCCTGATAAATATGAATTTGTGCTTGGATAATTGAATGGACTCAGCTATAAGTTTCTAAAACGCGTCAAGCTGGACATTAGCAGCAATGATTAAGCTGAAAATGAGTGGTTGATTAACGTTTATACACCTGCCTCAATAGCATGTATGAGAGAAAGTTTATTAGTCTCAGACAATTTTTAAATAGACAAAAATGGAGTATAAAGTGGCAAGTAATATTAAGAAATTTAGCTTAGTTGGATTTATTATATTGTGTATATTATGTGGATGTAGTACAGATGCTTCACGATTTGAGAAACTGCTAGCATTAAACGGATATGAGGGTAGTCGGGTAGTAGTATATCCTTCTGGCTGGTATGCTGAGCCACCTGCACAATATTTGGTAGATGAACGTGGACGCTATATTGATGCGAATGGAAATTATACTGATCATCCCGTAGAAAATCCCTATTACAGAGATTATATAAAACGTTTTAAGAAATAATAAATTTGGATAAGCATTAATTATAACAATGACATTATCATTATTGGTTTATTTCATAATAGAAATAAACTTTGGGAAAGAAGTAAAAGTGAGAGTGGCGGGTACTTGTTTGAAATCTATATAAAATAAGGTAATAAATGCATTGATATAATTGATAAAACCAATAACTATTTCATTGGATATTACATGATAAATATTAGTATAAATTGGTAGGAAAGAAATATTATGCAGATCCGAACCGCTAAAATCCGCTTACTTATTCTGACCGGTATCGGTATATTCCTGAGTGGCTGTAGTATATCAGACTGGTACAATGGCTACTATGTTGAAAGATCGGCGAATAAAGAAATACAAAAAAAAGTAGATGATTATTACAATTCTGAATCACCGCAAATGCAAGAGCTTAGAAAACAAAATCAAGCATATTGTTTAAATTTAGCAGCTAAACCGGAAAACCGGATTGCAAAAGATGATTATCCAAATGGATTATTTAATCAACCTATGTTTAGTAGATGTATGATAGACAGAGGTACACCAACTTATGAATCCTATGGTGGAGTACTACAAAGAAAACATGATGAAGAGCTAAGAGCGAAAGGTAAAAGAGTCATGTAAGTGTTACTAGTCTGATATATTAGCCCTGTATTTAATTTGATAATAGTAATATTAGAAAATTGAATACAGGGCTGTATTGATATCTGAAAGATGATTTTTGCATACTGGAGCAACTAAAATAAAAGAATACATAAGAGTTTTTATTGTACTGAAAAATACAAGAAAATAGCTTACTGCATAAAATCATCGGCGCCACCCAGATACCGATTCATGAAATCCATGGCAGACGCTATTTTGAATTTGAAGGAAAGAAATATTATGCAGATCCGAACCGCTAAAATCCGTTTACTTATTCTGACCGGTATCGGCATATTCCTGACTGGTTGCAGTATCTCCGACTGGTACAATGGTTATTATGTTGAAAGATCAGCGATTAAGGAAGGACAGAAAAGTAGAGAGAATTATTACAATTCTGAATCGCCGCAAATGCAAGAGCTGAGAAAGCAAAATCGGATATATTGTACAGATTTAGCATCCAAGCCGGAAAACCGGGTTGCAAGGGCTGGTTATCCAAACGGTGTTATTAATTCGGGTATGTATACTAACTGTATGTACGACAGAGGGACACCAACATATGAAACCTGGGCGGGAATGCAGCAAAAAAAACGTGATGAAGAGCGAAGAGCAAAAGGTAAAAGAGTCATGTAAGTGTTGCTAGCCTGATATATCAGCCCTGTGTTTAATTTGATAATAGTAATATTAGAAAATTGAACACAGGGCTGTATTGATATCTGTAAGATGTCTTTCGCATACTAGTAAAACTGAAATAAAAGAATAGATAAGAGTTTTTATTGTACTCAAAAATACAAGAAAATAGCCTTACCTCATAAAGTAATCAGCACCACACAGATACCGATTCATGAAATCCATGGCAAATGCTATTTTGAATTTGAAGGAAAGAAATATTATGCAGATCGGAACTGTTAAAATCCGCTTACTCATCCTGACCGGTATCGGCATATTCCTGACTGGCTGCAGTATCTCCGACTGGTACAATGGCTACTATGTTGAAAGATATGCGATTAAAGAAGCACAAAAAGATAGAGAAAAATATTACAATTCTGAATCACCAGAAATGCAAGAGCGAAGAAAGCAAAATCAAACATATTGTTTAGATTTAGCAAATAAGCCGGAAAACCGGGTTGCAAGAGCCGGTTATCCAAATGGAGTATGGAATCAAGCTATGTTTAGTAGATGTATGATAGACAGAGGTACACCAACTTATGAATCCTATGGTGGAGTACTACAAAGAAAACATGATGAAGAGCAAAGAGCAAAAGGTAAAAGAGTCATGTAAGTGTTAGTTGCCTGATATATCAGCCCTGTATTTAATTTTATAATATCAGCATAAAAAGATTAATTACAAGGCTGTATTTACGACAAAAATTCAAGAAAGCATTTTGATACGCTATATAGATAAAATAAATAATCAAGTTATTGGTGTTGTTGAAGAAAAAAAGGAAAGTCAGTATATTTCAAGAGAGAAAATAATGTTAATACAGTCAAAAAAATTTTTTTTAATTATATTGTTAATGTTTTTTAACAAATCAATATTTGCAAAACAAATTAGTATAAAAGAACAACAGGAATTTTTCTGTAAACTTGAGCAGTATGATCAATGCTTTTATACAGGAAAGTGTGATTATAAAGACTATGTAAATTATACGGATTATTTTATAAAAATTACCGGTGATATCAATCAAAATGCTAAATCTTTATATGATAAACTTCCTGATATATATCAATGGGCAGGTAATGATGAACTGAGTGAAAACTTTCCGCATTACATAATTTATAATGGTACTTTTGTAAGTAATTTAGCCTACGCATATATTGATTTAAAATATAAATGGTTATCATGGTATAAAAATAATACTGGAATAAGTTATAAAAAACCTAAAGATATATTTTTAAAAAATAAGGAGGCTTGCGGAGTAAAAATGTTTGGAAAATATTTATCTTTACCGTTGCCAGAAGATGCTGATGTAAAGACCTGCTTTTTTAATTATCGAATTAATGACCCATGGTGCCAACCAGATGACAAAATCTTAATGAAAAATTTATTCTGTCAATCAGGAAAAAAATGTGAGATTAAATGGTAATAATAAGAAATGATATTCATCATAAGCCATAGCGGAGCTGTACTGTTGTCTGTTATAAAATTTTTTGCTAAAACTGTATAATTTACAAACAGTTTTGATAAAAATACACTCAATACAGATAATTAAGTAGTTTAATGTCATAGAATAGACGTATTTTAATCTGTGTATTCCTCAAGAAACAACATTAAAACCTGATGCTAATGGTTATTATGATATTTGGGTTAATAGTTTTGACCCTCAGGGAAATCCTATAACGTATAAAGCACATTTCAGAATGATAAATGGACAACCTATGAAATAAAACAAAAGAATCTAATGTTTAATTATTTTAAAAGTATATTTTTGATATTTGTACTGGTTTTTATAGCGGAAAGGCCAGTACAGGCCGAAGATTTTGATATAAGAGAACAAAAGAAATTTTTTTGTCAATTGGAGAAATATGACCAGTGTTTTTATACAGGAAAGTGCACGTCTGATGAGTATAAAAACTATACTGATTATTTTGATAAAGTAACTGATTATAGTTATGATCAAGTTGGTGATATATATAATCTAATTCCTAAGATTTATAGAAAAGAAAATAAGTGAATCTGGATTAAAAAGAAATATACTTGAGTACGATAGTGCTTATCTTTTTGATATTTCAAATATTTATATGAAAGGAAAGTATAATTGGCTGACATGGTTTAAACATAAAACAGGAATAAGCCATCAATCTCCGAAAAGTATATTCACAGAAAAAGAATCTGATGAATGTGGTGCTAAAATGTTTAATAAATACTTATCGTTACCGTTGCCGGAGGATGCAGATCTTTTAACATGTATTATTCATTATCAGTTTATATGGTCTTGCTTAGGATATGATAAAGAATTATCTAAAAATTTATTTTGTCAACTGGGCAATTCAAATTGTATTGTCATATATTAAATAATGGTTAAATTTAATCGTTTATTAAAACTATTAAATTTGATAGGGCAGATCAGTCTTCCTAAACAAACAGTATAGGATGAATAGTAGCAGGAACAGAAGCTCTGGCGCCGGTAGTATCGAAATGGCTGTATGGCAAGGAATCAAAAGATTTAACTGCAGATGAAAAAGCCACGGTTTCATCAATCATAGGGCTGGCTGGAGCAGCAACAGGAGCGGCAGTAGGCAGCAGCATGGCTGATGTGGCACAGGGGAATCAGGCCGGGCATACGGCGGTTGATAATAATGCACTTCGTAACAGTAAGGGGGAAAGTAAACTTAACACTCAGGAAAAAATATTAAATGAAAAACTGAA
>NZ_JAAEDR010000015.1:0-150504 GCF_013344995.1 Snodgrassella sp. ESL0304 | reverse complement strand
GCAGCATGGCTGATGTGGCACAGGGGAATCAGGCCGGGCATACGGCGGTTGATAATAATGCACTTCGTAACAGTAAGGGGGAAAGTAAACTTAACACTCAGGAAAAAATATTAAATGAAAAACTGAAAAAAGCAGGTGTACAAAGTGCGGATGATTATCAAAGAAAATATGATGCATGCAAAACAGATCAGTGCAGGATTCAGGTTGAAAAAGAATATTTAAAGGCCTCTGATGAAGCAAATAAAATCATATTGAATTTGTATATGACAGGACAAATAACAGAAGAAGAATCCAAAATATTATTGACAAGCTATGCTAATAAAATGATGAGGGGGGCTGGAGAAAGTCAGCGTAGGTTTGGTTCACGCATATTTGATTTAAATGCAAATGAATGGATACCAGCGAGCGTAATTGGCAATGCAGATTTCAACCAAATTACAATGTTAAATCTAGTCAAAAAAATGAAACGCTCTGGAGCTTCTGACGAACAGATAGCTATAAGAGTATTCCAATATCAAATTGCTGGGAGCTACATAGGGTCAGTTAGTATAATGCAACAGCAAGTTGATACATTACTCAACTCAGGAGTTAGTGTTGAAACAGTTATACGTGCACTGAGCATGAAAAAAGGAAGGAGACTAACCAATGACGAAATAGGTTTGATAAAAAATAGATATTCTGTAATGATGCAAAAGCAGGGTTCTAAAGCAAAAGCCGGAAAGGGAACGAGTGCTGTAGATGATGTTGCTACAATAACCTCTAAAGATAAACTTTCAGGACCAACAGCGAATTGGAACAATTACACCCATGCAGAGGCTGTAATTAAAACAGGAAACTCTGGGAAGCTAGCAAATGCAGATAAAGCAGTAATTGATCCGAATAAAGTTACTTCTTATGCATTAAATACCGAGCATCCCGTAGGGAGAAACAAAGCAAAAGTTTTTGAGTCAGCTTTAGGATATAACCAATCAAACGCAAATGATCTAATATCAAAAATACAATCGGGAGCAAAAACAAATACAGCCATTCTAGGTAAAGCAGATAATCATGGTCAAAGAATTACTATTGATATGCCAATTACTGGACCGAATGGGAAAACAGCAACTGTTCGAACTGGTTGGATATATGATCCTGGATCATCAACACCTAGATTAACAACACTCTATGTAAAGTGAAGATATTATGAAATATTCCCTTTTTGATACAGTAAGTTTAACTGAAAATATTCCTGAGTATAATCTGAAATCAGGAATGATAGGTGCAATTATAGATGTTTATACTAAACCCGATGAATCATATGAAGTCGAGTTCTGTGATGAGAACGGTAGAACAATAGAGATACTAGCCTTATCACCAGATAAATTATCCAAGGTAAGCTAAAGCAATCCCCACCTAACCCGTGGGGATTTTGTTTTACCTCTTAGCTCAGCCCCTCAATCCTGATAATCAACAGCCTCGGCTGTACATCAATGATGACTGGCTGACTGGTGGTAAAGCAGGAAAGGGAATGAATGGTAATTCTCTGGAATGGAATTCTTGGCAAAACTACATAAGAATGATTCCTACCTAACTATTAGAGATTCTAATTATTATCTTTTAGACTTATATAACAAGTTGAATAAATAATTTACCCTACTTTATTGTTATGGTTATGAGCATACCAGCATAAAATCTGAGCTCCTCCAATCAATGACCATTCATGGTCAGTTGAATTGGAGGGCTAGGTCTGACCAGACTAGGTGTATATAACAAATGGTATAAAGTTATTTGGTTATAGGAAAAGTTGCTACTACACGACCTATAAACAATTAATTGCCAAAAATAAAAGGTAAAATAGGTTCTGGATTTACCTTTTGTTTTGAAAGTGTTAAGCAGCAGCAATTATGATAGAAAAATTAGAAGAATTAAATAAGCTCTTTAAATGTAAATAACAGAGTATTAGAACAAGTATAATAAAAAGCTATTTGTACTTGTTCTGTTATGTTTGTTTTTATTATATATTTTAAATTAACTACGTCTGCTGAAAGTTTATAAATGAGTAATATCAATATACTATGGAAAGGATATAAGAAAAGGATTATATATATTATCTTTATATTATGTAGCTTTTCAATTTTTGGGTATATAAAATGGATGGGGAATGGAAAATCTAGATATGAAATAGATAATAATGAAAAAGAATCAATAATAATTAAACAATTACCAGATATTCTTAAGCCATATTCATTTAATAAAGAACAAGTAATGATAACTAAAAATGGTTCAACAACGACAATTTATGTGATATTTAAACTAAAGTATGATGATTTTGAAAATAGAAAAAAAATTTCTAATACTGTTGATAAGAATAGTGCAAAACTAGGTTTTGAACATAACTGTCGCGGAGAAGAGATGATTATTACTTCTAATTTGGATGATTATTATGATTATGAAAGAGATCCAACAGTAACTGAAATACCGCTTCAAAGATATGCTGTTGTATGGCAATATCCTAGTTATGCATGTATTTATCAAAATCAAAAGCATCAGTAATACTCAATAAAAAATAAATATTTATTGAATAATGTAATTAATCTTATTGATTAAGGTATGGGATTTTAAAACCTAGCAGCTATCCATACTGATATCAGCAGCGAAGATTATGCTGATAAGGCCGGATATCTGCATAATAACTTTGATAAAGACAAGGTACAGAAAGAGCTGGATTTACAGCGTGAAATCAGTCAGGAATTCAGCGATAACATGCAGACAGCCTCTGCCATAATAAACAGTAAAAAAGATGCCCTTAAAGAAAAACTGAAAAATACAGCACTGAGTCCGGAAGAACGTGAAAAATATGAAAAAGAACTGTCGCAGTGGAATGCAGGCGGATTACTGTTAAATGCGATAGGAGCAGGCCTGTCCGCCCCGACTAACAGCATAGGAGGGATAGTGGCAGCCACAGCCAGCCCGATAGTTTCATATCAGATAGGGCAGTACTTTAAAGGAAAAGATGCAGAAGGCAGCACTGCGCATCTGGTGGCGCACGCAGTAGTAGGAGCAGCAGTAGCGGCAGCAGGAGGAAATAATGCACTGGCTGGCGGACTGGCTGCGGCAGGAACAGAAGCTCTGGCACCGGTAGTATCGAAATGGCTGTATGGCAAGGAATCAAAAGATTTAACTGCAGATGAAAAAGCCACGGTTTCATCAATCATAGGGTTGGCTGGAGCAGCAACAGGAGCGGCAGTAGGCGGCAGCATGGCTGATGTGGCACAGGGGAATCAGGCCGGGCATACGGCGGTTGATAATAATGCACTTCGTAACAGTAAGGGGGAAAGTAAACTTAACACTCAGGAAAAAATATTAAATGAAAAACTGAAAAAAGCAGGTGTACAAAGTGCGGATGATTATCAAAGAAAATATGATGCATGCAAAACAGATCAGTGCAGGATTCAGGTTGAAAAAGAATATTTAAAGGCCTCTGATGAAGCAAATAAAATCATATTGAATTTGTATATGACAGGACAAATAACAGAAGAAGAATCCAAAATATTATTGACAAGCTATGCTAATAAAATGATGAGGGGGGCTGGAGAAAGTCAGCGTAGGTTTGGTTCACGCATATTTGATTTAAATGCAAATGAATGGATACCAGCGAGCGTAATTGGCAATGCAGATTTCAACCAAATTACAATGTTAAATCTAGTCAAAAAAATGAAACGCTCTGGAGCTTCTGACGAACAGATAGCCATAAGAGTATTCCAATATCAAATTGCTGGGAGCTACATAGGGTCAGTTAGTATAATGCAACAGCAAGTTGATACATTACTCAACTCAGGAGTTAGTGTTGAAACAGTTATACGTGCACTGAGCATGAAAAAAGGAAGGAGACTAACCAATGACGAAATAGGTTTGATAAAAAATAGATATTCTGTAATGATGCAAAAGCAGGGTTCTAAAGCAAAAGCTGGAAAGGGGACGAGTGGAGCGGGACAAGCTGGAAATGCTGCTTCTGAGTTACCCGCTTTACCACCGGGTAAACAAGGTTCGGTAATTAGAAATGAGCTTCTTGATCATGAGTACAAACAAGCCTTAGATATTGTTGGGTACAAAGGTGGAACGTTTAAAGGAGCTACTGAGAAAAGCCAAGCTGGTATTGATGGTTGGTTAAATGGGGTTCCTGTGCAATTAAAAGAAGTTCAGGGTCAAAGTATCCACTCAATACGAAAGAATATTGTTGGCGGGGCAAATGATATGGCAAAAGCAGGCTATAAAGGTGATTTATATATAGATGCCTCTAAAACAGGTGTCAGTATGAATGAAATGATCAATCACTTTAAACCCGGTTCTCCAGTATCCAACATTACTAAAGAAGGTACGGTAAATAATATATATATCAAAACTCAGGACGGTTGGTTAAATGTCACCGGTGGTTCAATTACAAAGGGAGGGAGTAAGTAATGGCCAATGAATTTATGTTCCCAATTAAAGAAACACCTTCTTTTGAAGAATTATTGGATATTATAGTTGATGGTTTTAAGGTATATTCGTTACCAATAAGGCAGTTATCTGTCGGACTATCTGCAAGCAAAGGTATTGATCTATCAGATAAATTTGTAAATATACAAGACCATCAGTATGGATATTTTTGTTGGATAACTTTTCATTATTTTCAACCTGAATTTAGAGATGAAGCTGAAATCGATTTGCCTATTATGGTGGGTATAAAAACCCGAGGAGAAAATGAATTAAAATTTTCTGTAGTAATAGGGTATATATTAGCCAAAGCACTCGAGGCCAGAGTAATTTATGACGATGCTTATCTAGTACAGCGAAAAGAAGTCTATCCTGTAGATGAATTAAAGCCCTTTGTTGAACAATACATAAAAGAGCTCTATCCAGTAGATGAGTAATGAAGATCCCCGCCTAAGCCGCGGGGATCTTTTATTATTTTTTAGATCTGTATCGCAAGTTCAATAATCAGCTTGTTCTGCTCAACTTTAATGACCACGGGCAGCCCGGCATAAAAGCCTATCTGCTCCAGCCAGCGCCCCTTAATGGTCAGTTGCGGTCTGGGGTTAGGTTGCCCGCCATTAGGGCTGTATCCAACCGTTAAGCTGCGCTTGGGTCGGGGTTTTACCGTTCGGGTTTTGGTAATGCTGGAAATGGGACGATAAATCAACAATATCTGGAAGAAATGTCTAAGAATGGCGTTAAATTCTCACCTGAAAATATTTTGAAAGTTGAAAAATTAGCTGATGGTAAAATAGTTTTTCTTGAGACAGGTAATTCATCGGCAGGGCTCCAACATATTGTAGAACGTCATGCCAGTGATTTTGCAAAAATAGGGGTTTCAGAATCACAAATACCTAATGTAGTTATAGACACTGTATCCAAAGGAAAGATTATTGGTTATCAAGGAAAAGGAACAGGACGACCAATTTATGAAATTACGATTAATGGACAAAAACAAAGAATAGCTGTTACAACTGGAAGTAATGGTTTTATTGTTGGAGCAAATCCTGCGGGGAGTAAGTAAATGAAGAAAATAAAATTAATGGCTGATTATGAATGTTATCCATTGTGGATTGATTCGGATAATGAAGTTGGAAATATTGATCCTGATTCCTTACTAATCAGTGATTCTCTCAAAAATGAGTTAAATAAGTGGTCAGATGACTATGATAAAACGTTGAATTCAGATAACCCGTTAGAATCTGGATTTAAAACTATTAATGAAGAAATAGCCTTTAAAGAAAAAGGGAAATGTTTACAAGAAAAATTACAAATAGAATTAGGTAATAATTACGACGTAATATATCAATCCTAGCAACTAGATCCCTTTACATTACTGGGATCTAATATTTTCCTAGAATGTACAAGAAATAAACATGAGTTTCAGTTTCAAAACTGGGTGTGTAGCTTGTCTGGGTTACTGAGGAAGATATAAGAAAATAATATGTTATTAATGATATCCGTCATCTTTTTGCTAAGTATGATTTTTTTAATTAAAAATATTGTCCATTTTGAAAAAGTAAAATAAAAGGTAAGAAATATGTTATTAAAGTTAGAAAATTCAAAAGTTCCTATGAAATTAGTTTATCTTTTATCTGAAGAGTTAAAAGATAATCCTGAGCAAATTGTAATGACACAGTCACTCACGCTCGATAAGTCGAGACCAAATATGGGTTTAAAAGGTACAAATGGCCTTTTTGGTTCTAAAGAATGGTGGAATAGTATTAAACAAGGAAAAATGCCTTTACTGCACGTGTCGGGAGTAATAACTAGAACCTATGTGGCAGGTCAAGATCCTTCTTCTGTAGATAATGCTTTTAGTTTACTATTAGATGATGGTTCCGAAGTTGAAGAAAGCATTTATAACTATATTAATTACAAGGATAAAAAGCTTTTTCAAAAAGGGGCTAAAGTTGAAATTATTTACGCATATGATGAACTGAAATGGCGAAATCATAATGGCGAAAAAGCTTACTTAGATATAGTATTAGAAATGGCTGTTTCATTAGAGCCCGTTGAATAAGTATCAATCCCCACCTAATTTGTGTGAGGATCTTTTATTGTTTTTTAAAACTTGCTTGTTAGTTTAATAATAAGTTTATTTTGCTTAACTTTAATGATAACTGTACAACCAACATAAAAGCCTATCTGCTCCAGCCAGCGCCCCTTGATGGTCAGTTGCGGTCTGGGGTTGCTGAACCCGCCGTTAGGCGTGTAACCTACGGTGTAAAACCGCTCAGTGGGCGGCTCGTGTTCGTATAATCCACATTATGTCTTGCGCCCCCACAATCGGCACCTTAGCGCGGAGTGGCGCACAGCTCGCAAGCTCGCTCTGCTGTTGGCAGCAGTCATCCACATCCCTGCCGCCATCGCCGCATCCCTGCGGCTCCAAGGTCAACACCAGTAAGGCAGGTCGGCCGTAGGCCTTCGCTAAAAAGCTTTACCCCGCACAACCCTCAGTCATCCAAACGCTGTGCGCGGGTTGCAGTCACGTTGTTCCTTGCTCCTTACCGTGCTCGCTATCTGCCTGCCTATCCAACCCTTAAAAGATGCTCTCCGTTAAATCATCACTTACTAACCTTGACCCGGTTCGCGCTCCCGTTCAACCCGTCCGAGACTAACAGACAAGCTGCGAGTCACGGACGTGTTATCGAAAAGTCTCTTAAAGCGAGTTGCAAAACAGCGAATAAAAGCGTGTCGGGGTAAAAAAATACAATAGAATAGTGAGCTAAGGAAAAAGGTGTTGCACAACCACCTGATGCATATATGGAAACACTGAAACAGTCGGGCGATGGAAGTAGAGCAACACTAATACTGGAAAGGGGACGACAAGTGCTCAAGGACTTATCGGTAAGGATTTTGAAAATTATTTGCATCAAGCTTTAGGTGGTAAAGGTAGCTTTAAAAATTAAGGAAAAGAGTTTGATGATGCTTATAGTTGAAATAATTCAATCTGGTATGAGGCTAAATCATGACACTATTGGCAAGATCATGCTCAGGCAGGTAGTAAAGGATTTGAGAAATTCAAGTCTGATGAGGGATACTATGCGAGTATTACCAAGCTAAATGGTGTGTCTTTTGAAGTGCATTCTAACACACCTATCCCTCAGTATATTAAAGATTGGTTAACACCAAAGAACATACCGTTTAAGGAATATTAATATGGGAGTGCAAGTCAGCATAGATATAAATTTTGCACAAGAATATTCTCCTAAAGAGATATTAAAATGCCTGATAAATAATGGCTGGAATATTTATTATCAAAATATGGTTACTTATCTATCGTCAAATGATATCGAAGATTATGACTGGTTGAATACAGAGATGAATCTGTTCAATTTAGACGAGTTTATAAACTCTCATAATATTATGGATAAAATCGGGATAGTGATGGTTTATGATAATGAATCAGGGGGTAATTTTTTAATTTACCCTAACTATTTATCTATGTCATTGTCAATAAATCGTCAGTATTTATTCGGGGAAGATATTCCAGATTTTAATTGGTATCTAAAAAAAATGAGTGTTTTTTTGAGAAATATAAAATTATCTAGCATACAGTGTGAAACCATCTACTAATGAATAATCCACACTTCACCTGTGGGGATTTTGTTTTACCTTTTATCTCAGCCCATCAATCCTGATAATCAGCAATCCTTGCTGTGCATCAATGATGACTGGCTGACCGGTGGTAAAGCAGGAAAGGGAATGAATGGTAATTCTCTGAATGGAATTTTTGGCAAAACTACCCCAAAAAGACTATTTACGGTAAGCAATATGCGTCGATTGGAACAAGCCAAGTGCGGGAGAGAAAGCGACAATTATTAATAAACCAAAGGAATAGAAAATGAATAAGATTAAATGGATAACTCAGGCGATAGCGCAGCCTTGTGAAGTACAGAAAAGTTTATTTCCTGATTTTGTGAACGTTGCGGACGAGCTGGCTGTTGAGTGGGAAATGGCTTTAGATGAATTAAACGATCCTTTGGTCGCATCTTCTTTCACGTCTGAGCAAAAATTGGCAATTAAACAGTTAGATGATTATATGTTATCTATAAGTGGAGCACCTAACATCCAATACTGGAACAACGATGCGCTTTGTCAATGTGCTGAGTGGAAAAATATGAGAGAAATGGCTATGGCGATATTACTCATCATGGGATGGGAAATTACCGTACCGGCAAAACCTGTTGCTCTATATATCAATCACAGTTAAATATAAGATCCTAGCCTGTTGTATAGCAATCCCCGCCTTAACTCGCGAGGATATTGTTTTACCTCTTAGCTCAGCCCCTCAATCCTGATAATAAACAGCCCATGTTGCGCATCGATGATGAATGACTGACCAGTGGTAAAGCCAAAGGCTTCTAGCCAGCAGCCTTTAATAGGTAGTTGCGGTCTGGGGTTGGGTCCTATGGCTTGGGGTGTTAACCAATGATGTAAAATCGTTCGGTGGGTTGCAGTGTCTTAGCCATAGTTAACTCCTGTAAGGTTAGTTTTGGTTAGCAGTGGTAGCAGGTTGCCGCCTGTTACTGCTGCGTTACTTGCTTAATACGTCAAATAAGAGAGGATACTAATGAATAAATTGGATAAAGTTATTAATCAGTTAAAAGAGTTATCAAATGGAGAGGTAATAAATGTCCCTCTTCCTGATGATAACTTGCTTGATGATTATGAAAAAAATATTAATTTCAGCTTTTCAACTGAATATAGAAAGCTTCTCAAAGAAGCCAGCAATATATTCTACGGTACAATAGAATTATTACTAGTAACAAGAGATAAAAAATATCCATCTGAATTATCGACAGTGCTTAATGAAGCTAGGGAGCAAGGTCTACCAGAAGACTGGTTACCAATATGTGAAGATAATGGAAGTTATTATTGTTTAACACCAAATGATACAGTACGATATTGGACGTTAGATGGCTATAGTAATGATACTTGGGAAGATCTTTCAGATTGGGTTGAACAAGTATGGATTAATGAAAATTAAATATCGCAAACAAGCCCAAAATAAATATCAAGTCTGGAATTTTTTATTCTGACAGGTTGACCAATTTTGAAAACCTAAGATCCCAATTTTGAACTGGGATTTTATTTTCACTTTCTAGTCTTGCCCCTCAATCCTAATAATAAACAGCCCATGTTGCGCATCGATGATGACTGGCTGACCGATGGTAAAGCCAAAGGCTTCTAGCTAGCAGCCTTTAATAGGTAGTTGCGGTCTGGGGTTGGATCCTATGGCTTGGGGTGTTAACCAATGGTGTAAAATCGTTCGGTGGGTTGCAGTGCCTTAGCCATAGTTAACTCCTGTGAAGTTAGTTGTGGTTAGCAGTGGTAGCAGGTTGCCGCCTATTATTGCTGCTTACTTATTGTTTTATTATTCTTATTTAGCCAGTAATTTAATCTGAGTCTTGGTTAAAAAGGCTTCTAAAAATATCTTAATCACGGTTTGTTTTCTTCTGGTAGCTTCTCAATCTTTTGAAACAGGTTTAAAAACTCATGGTCTTTTAATCTTGACTTGGTAGCTTGGTCTTGTGCGCCTTCTAGTATCTAATGCTAGAAAAGGGACGAAGCTTGAAATAGATCCAAAAAAATTTGATTATCTTTATGGCAAAGTAAATAGCGGAGAACATAATACTGCTCGCTCAACTCAATTATCCCAAATGATGAGACGGCTAGGGCTACAGACTAATGAATCAGGTGCAGCTATTTTAACTGAATACTTTAATAAAGTAGTAAATACAAAAGGTAATGTTATTAATAATTACAAAAAAGGTTCTCAGAGTTTTGAAGTTAGAGAATCTTTCTTAATGGGTCCATCAGGAAAAGGCACTGTATTACAAACGTCATTTGAAATTATGCCAGATGGTTCACGTAGATTTGTAACAACAATTCCAAAAGAAGGAAAAAAATAAATGTTTATTCAATCTTTTCCAGATGAAATAGATTTGTTAGCTTTTTTTGAGGGAGAACCTATTTTTCAGAATACAGAGGATTTACACTTTGCATACAAATATACTGATCAAAATGAAATGTCTATACTTTTTTCGTTTAGTGCAACTGGAGGTTGGATACAAACAATTATAGAGTTTAAACAGAAAAAAATAGCGCACAATCTAATGGAGGGTGTGGAATACTTTAAGATAGAAAAAGATGTTGATGGTGAATACCTAACGACCGAAGTTGTACTAGAGGATACAAGAACAAAGGTTGAAATAAGATTACAACCTTTTATTTCTACTGAATTTTCAACATTAATAAGATGATTAATTGATCTGTCTTTGATTTAATCATAGGGTTGATATTATCAAGGACAGATCTATATTACTTTATTTTAGATAGGCTTCTCAATCCTGATAATCAATAACTACTGTTGCGCATCTATGATGAATGGCTGAGCGGTGGTAAAGCAGGAAAGGGAATGAATGGTAATTCTCTGGAATGGAATTCTTGGTAAAACTACCCCAAAAGACTATTGACGGTAAGCAATATGCGTCGATTGGAAACAGATTATATTCACAACATGCAGTTGATAGGATGCAACTACCAGAGTTAGGGTTCTCTGCCGGTACAGTTGGAGCTGGTCGTAACATTTCTCCTAATATTGTAGAGCACACTATACAAAATGAAACAAAAACCAGTTCAATGGTTAATGGTGTAAAAAGGACTGTATATTGGAGTGGTGATGTAGGTGTTGTTACCGAAAGGAATAGTAAAATTGTAGTGACCATTCTAAGAAGGAGTGAAAAGTGATGAATTGGATATATCCAGATGTTATTAATAATCTTAAAAAAAAATGTGATTCTTATTTAAATAAAAAAATTAGTTTGGATGAAATACATTCTACTATTTATGAAGCTGAGCATCAGATATTGGCATTAGAAGAAAAATGGTTAAGAGAATTGCTATTTGATGCAGAAAATCAAATTGAATTAAATCGTTATACGATAGATAGTGAAAAGTTAGAACAATCTGTTGAACCTATTATCAAAAATATAATGACTAAAATATCATAATAAGAATAATTCCTACCTAACTATTATAGATTCTAATTATTATCTTTCAGACTTATATAGCAAGTTGAATAAATAATTTACCTTACTCTATTGTTATGATTACGAGCATACTCCAGAGTCTGTAAAATTAACAAGCCAAGAACAGTTAAGAAGTTTTCAGTCAGCTGTAAATACCGCTACTAAAAATAATATTCCTTATAATAAGAGAGTTACTGTCGATGGGTGGCAATTAGAGTTTAAACCACCTAGATCAGCAGGTGAGTTACCAACAATTACCCATGCACGATATATGGGAGTGCACTAATGGATATCTTAATTAATAATCCAATAAAAATTTCTATAAATACAATTGAAATAGATGAGCATTTGCCTTCATTAAAATTGTATATTTCGATTGATATTGAAAAAAGTGGTTTCGAGCTAAAAAATGTGTCAGAAGCTTGGTTTGAATGTCATGTTTTTGATTCTTTCATTAAAGACCTACAATTATCTAAATTCGCAGTATTAAAGGATATGAATGATAATTTCAAACTAGAAATAGACATTAAAAATGATAAGATGTGTTGGATTTCTCTTAAAAAAGACATTAATGAAAATATATCTAAATCTGAAGGCTACGAAAGGATCGATTTAGACGATAGGGATAATATATTAAATGCTTTTATAGCGTATCCAAAATGGTGGTGATCAATAATCCCCGCCTAATTAGTGGGGATTATTTTTATCGCTGGAAAGAGGTCTAGTGGAGCGGGACAAGCTGGAAATGCTGCTTCTGAGTTATCCGCTTTACTACCAGATAAACAAGGTTCCGTTATTAAAAATGCACTTGCGCCACATGAATATCAACAAACATCAGATATGGTGAAATATAAAGGTGGTACTTTTAAAGGAGCAGAAAAAGCAAACAATCCTAGTATTGATGGTTGGCTTGATGGGGTTCCTGTTCAATTGAAAGAAGTTCAAGGGTAAAGCATTCATGCGGTCCGACGAAACATTACTGATGGTGCTAAGGATATGGCCAAGCAAGGATATAAAGGTGATTTATATATAGATGCTTCTAAAACAGGTGTGAGTATGAATGAAATGATTAATCATTTTAAACCAGGATCACCTGTATGCAATATTACAAAAGAAGGTACTGTAAGTAATATTTATATTAAAACTCAAGATGGTTAGTTAAATGTAACTGGCAGCTCAATATCAAAAGGCGGAAGTAAATAATGACTAATGAAATCATGTTTCCAATTAAAGAAACTTCCTCTTTCGATAAAATAGTTAAAGGATTAGTTAGTAATCTGAAAGAGCTATTAATTGATACAAGAATGATTTCTATTGGGGTTTTAAATAATAGTGATTTAGATTTATCTCATGGTTTTATAATTATTCAGGATCATAGTAACGATAATGTATGCTGGAGTAATTTTTCTTACTTTGAACCAGAAGTTAGAGATGAGTCAGAAGCTGATTTACCAATTATGTCAGGAGTAATCTATCGTGGAGAGAAAAACCGAAAATTTTCAGTATTGGTTACTTACATACTAGCTAAGATTCTTGAAGCCAGAGTAATTTATGATGATGCTTATCTAGTACAGCGAAATGAAGTCTATCCTGTAGAGGAATTAAAGCCCTTTGTTGAACAATATATTAAAGAGCTCTATCCAGTAGATTAAGTAATGAGACTCCCCGCCTAAGCACCGGGGAGCTTTTATCATTATCCAGATCTGCATAGCAAGTCAGATAATCGGTCGGTCTTGCTGGAAAATGAACGACCGTAATAAATCCTGATGAAATCAGATTTTCACAGAATAAAGTTTCTTATAACAAAACTGAACGAGGGACTACTATCATATGGAATCTGTGCGGGAATGCAAAAAAACATGATGAGAGCTAAGAGCAAAAGGTAAAAGAGTCATGTACGTGTTGCTAGCCTGATAATATTATCCCCATATTTATATCTTAATGGACAATATCATAATAATACAGATAAAAATAATTATAGAAACGGTATTTTCTATTAATTGGTATTTTTAGTGAAAGCATGTATTATAAAAAATAAATCATATTGAAGTGAAATTATGACTAAGAAAAAATACTCACCTGATAAATTTGATGAAATTAGCACCATTGATTAAGTTAAGAATTAATCATTTAAGATTAATATTATGATTAATCATATTAATTAAAATATGAGAAAAATTTGAGAATTTCTAACTGAAAAGTGAAAGATTATCTAATGTATTTATTTGAGTATCTAATTTATATTTATTTTAAAATTGATTAAATATATTTAATTTAAGGAAAATAAACCAAATTTACAACAAAAATTGTTAATTAAATTAAATTTATATTTAATATTTTTTAAAACAATAATTTAATTCTAATTTTTGAATATCTGACCTGAAGCCAGAAAAAGAAAACTATAATAGCTTGATATATTTATATATAATATTTTTTAATTTAATATATTGAAATATTTATATAAAATTAATTTCTATAAATATTTTTTTCTGTAAATACCTGAACTAAATTTTCTTAATAAAATAATTTATTATAAATAAATCAGTTAAATAATTTGTTTAGTTAATTTATGTATTATATTATTAATTAAAATAATAATTTGTAGGTAATGTTATGAATATCAGTAAATACCTATTTTTTTTAAGTCTAATTAACGGGGTGATATATCAGACGTATGCTGCACCATCGTCAGGTCCGGCTAATCCGGCAGATATTGAACAGCAGCAGATTATTCGCGAACAGCAAAGGCTGAAACAATTTCAGGAAAAAATGCAGCCTGAAGTCAATGTGCGATTACAGCCTCCGCAAATTGAAGGTACGGTTAACGGTTTACCTCAGGATGAAAAACCATGTTTTGCCATCAGAAGCATCAAGTTAAATGGTGATCAGGCACAGCGGTTTCAATTTGCATTAGATAAAGCTATTTATCTGAGTAAATTCAAGCCGGGATTGTGTCTGGGTAGCAATGGTATTAATTATATTATGACACTGGCGCAGAATGCAGTAATAGACAGGGGATATACTACTACACGCATTCTGGCCAGCCCGCAGGATTTAAGTACTGGTGAGCTGGTATTGACAGTTATTCCGGGACGAATTCATGAAATTCGTTATAACCTTGATAATGCTGATCAGACACATGTAAACCGTATTCGTCGTATTCAGAATGAATTTCCTGCCAGATCTGGTGACATATTGAATCTGCGGGATTTAGAACAAGGACTGGAAAACCTGAAACGCGTGCCGACAGTAGAGGCGGATATCCAGATAGTACCGGCTGAAGCACCGAACGAAAGTGATGTGGTTGTTTCATGGTCGCAGCGTAAAGTACCAGTACGTATCAGCTTTAATGCAGATGACTCAGGCAGTCATGCTACCGGACGTTATCAGGGCGGTGTAACTTTATCTGTTGATAATCCGTTAGGTCTAAGTGATCTGTTTTATGTGAACTATAACCATGATCTGGGTAGTAAAGACAGTACAGTAGATATTGATGGTAATCGTACCGGTAGTGGTACACACGGCTATTCCCTTCATTATTCAGTACCGGTAGGAAACTGGCTGATAGCTTTTAACCAGAATTATTACCGCTACCATCAGGCTATAGCCGGTTATAACCAGAATTATGATTATAACGGCAGCAGTGAAAATACAGATTTGGGGATAACCCGAATGATATATCGTAACAGTCACCGTAAAATTGATGTAAGTGCCAGAATATGGCGGCGTAAATCACATAACTATATAGACGATGCTGAAATCGAAGTACAGAGAAGACATACGGCAGGCTGGGCTATAGGGCTGAATCATCAGGAATATTTAGGAAATGCCATACTTAATCTGAGTGCAGGTTATAAGCGCGGAACCGGTGCAGACCACAGTTTACGGGCGGCAGAAGAAGAATTCGGTGAAGGCACCTCGCGGATGGAGATAATCACACTGGATGCTTCACTGATGAAGCCGTTCAGGGTAGGAAAATATAACTTTAGCTATGACACCTCGTTTCACGGGCAGTGGAATAAAACCCCGTTAATTACTCAGGATCAGGTATCAATAGGCGGGCGCTACACTGTGCGGGGATTTGACGGAGAGCTTACTTTGATGGGAGAGCAGGGCTGGTACTGGAATAACAATCTGAACTGGCAGTATTTACCGAGTCATCAGGTATATGCAGGGATAGACGTAGGGCATATAACGGGAAGAACAAGTGAAATGCAGTTAGGAAAGACACTGGCGGGTACAGTAGTGGGTTTTAAAGGTCAGGTAAAGGCTGGCGGGAACTGGTATTACGACGTATTTATGGGAAAGCCGATTTATAAACCGCAGCATTTCCGCACAGACAAAACTACATTCGGATTTAATCTGAATTATTCACTTTAGAGCTGTAATACAAATTTATTCAAAATATAGCGTTGATTATGAAATAAAGAGGATTGCATGATGAATAATAGAGTTACCGGAAAAATTACGAATAATCGATCAATTAATAATTATTTTTTTGTCATTATTAGAATTTTATTCTGCTGATATACGTTTGATTTTAATCTGAATAAATTTATTTAATATTTGGCTTTTTCTGAATAAATATTAAGACAATATTCCAGTTGGTTTTGAGAAATTTTAATTAAATATACTCTTCAAAGGGCAGGAAAATGAATAAGAATCTTTTTAAGGTAATTTTCAATAAAAAACGCGGGCAAATGATGGCTGTTGCGGAAAATACTATTCGTGAAGGAAAAAGTACTGCAGACAGTACTGCCGGTAGTACCGCAATAATGAATAGCAAAATCAAGATTGCAGGTTTGCCTGTTCTGGCTTGGTCTATTCTGCTGGGTTTCGGTTTATGCACTCTAGTTATTGATTCCAGCCGAGCAGGTTCGATTCATGCTGATACTTCTGCACCGAAAAATCAGCAGCCGACCATTTTGCAAACAGCGAATGGAACACCGCAAATTAATATTCGAACACCTACTAAAGGCGGAGTTTCAATTAATCAGTTCCGGCAGATGGATGTAGACAAGAAAGGCGCTATTTTAAATAACAGCCGAAAAAATACGGCAACCAGGCTGGCCGGCTGGATACAGGCCAATCCATGGCTGAGTAAAGGTGAAGCCAGAGTTATTGTTAATCAGATTAATAGTACCAATCCCAGCCAGCTGAATGGCTATATAGAAGTAGCCGGCCGGCGTGCAGAAGTAATTATAGCCAATCCGGCGGGGATAAATGTGAATGGCAGCGGATTTATTAATGCAGCAGGAGTAACGCTGACTACAGGTAAGCCGCTAATCAGGAATGGAAATTTAGACGGCTTTGAAGTCCGGCAGGGTAATATCAGTATCAGTGGAGACGGTCTGAATACTGGTAGCAGTGAATACACACGCATTCTATCGCAGGCCGCACAGATTAATGCGGGTATCTGGGCAAATAATCTGAATATTACAGCAGGAAGCAATAATACAGATGCACAGGGAAATATAACTGAGTCTGTACTGACCTCTGCAGAGAGTAAACCTTTAGTAGCTATTGATGCAGGCAAACTGGGTGGTATGTATGCCGGTAAGATTGTACTGGTCAGTACTGATAAAGGCGTTGGTGTTAATAATGCGGGGCAGATTTATGCCGGTAATGGTAATTTAAGCATAGATGCTAATGGTTACCTGAGCAATAGCGGTAGTATTGTCGTTTCTGATCAGAAATCTTCTGGTGCTGATATTGCCAGTGTTTCCCTCAATGCTGACAGAGTAACGAATAGTGGAACAGTTTCAAGTCAGGGGAAAATGCTGGTTCATAGTGAGCAGTTAGAAAACAGTGGTTTACTGACTACTGCGGATGAAATCAATATCCGGCAGCAAAAACTGCATAATCAGGGAGAAATTAATGCCGGTCGGATAGATATTATTGCAGATAATATTCATAATCAGAACGGGAAGATTATTCAGACCGGTACTCAGGGTTTAACGCTGGATCTGAATAAGCTGGATAATAGTAATAATGGCCTGATTGGTTATGCCCCTGAGCCGGATAAGCCTGCTCCGTCTGACCCGGAGCATAAACCGGAAACGGCAATACCTGCTTCTCCTCCTACTACAGCCGCTGGTAGCGGACAAACAGTCTCTGCTGTTAATACCCATAAAACACAATTTGAAACCGGAAAAATTATTAGTAGTGAGGGAATAATTAATGATAATGGTCAGATTATTGCCAATGGCGGTATTGATTTAACCTCGAAGACTGGTCTGAATAATCATGGCAGTCTGAATCTGAATAAATTAACGGTAAGTGGTGAAATATTTGATAATTATCAAGGTAAGCTCAGTGCCCGGCAGGCATTAATTAATACCAATAGCATTGATAATCATCAGGGTGAAATTACTACAACAGAATTATTATCGGCAAAAAGTGGCAAACTGGATAACAGAAAAGGTAAATTACAGTCGGTAAAGGATATTAATATAGACAGTGCCCAGCTGGATAACAGTGATAATGGTCTGATTGCGGCTCAGGAACAGCTAAGCATACAAAGTAAAGATATAAATAACAGTCTGGACGGAAAAATTCAGTCCGGTGCATCTCTTAAACTGAGTACGAATAACCTGAATAACCGGCAGGGCAGTATTGATAGTAATAGTCTGATATTAAAAGCCAATATTGTTGATAACAGTAAAGGTGCTATCCGGACAAACCGTCAGTTAAAGGCACAGATTGGCAACAGCCTGAATAATCAGGGCGGAGAATTCGGCAGTGGCGAAGATATATTACTCAACAGTGAAGGCGAAGGCCGTCTGATTGTTGATAACAGTGACGGCGGAAAAATCATAGCGAATAAAAATGCCTATCTGAATACAGAAAGTATTAAAAATAATAAAGGGATAATAAGCAGTGAAAATCTGGATCTGAAGGCAGCACGCGCAGAGAATACAGCAGGGGGTGTTATTCAGGCTGGTAAACAGTTAAAGGCGCAGATTGAAGAAAAGCTGGATAACACAGGAGGAAATATTGTAAGTAATGAAGAATTACTGCTGAATGCTGACGGACAAAGTAATCTGGTATTGAATAACAGTGAAAACGGCAAGATTCAGGCCGGCAAACATGCAGTTATTCATACGACGACACTGGATAACAGCAATAATGGCAGTATAGATGCAGACAGTATTGATCTGACAGCAAACAGTGTAAACAATGCTGCCGGAGCGATACGGGCAAATCAGCAGTTAAAGGTACAGATTGGCAACAGCCTGAATAATCAGGGCGGAGAATTCGGCAGTGGCGGAGATGTGTTGCTTAACAGTGAAGGTGAAAGTCATCTGGCTGTTGATAACAGTGACGGCGGAAAAATCATAGCAGGTAAATATGCCTATCTGAATACAGAAAGTATTAAAAATAATAATAAAGGGATAATAAGCAGTGAGAATCTGGATCTGAAGGCAGCACGCGCAGAAAATACGGCAGGGGGTATTATTCAGGCTGGTAAACAGCTAACGGCGCAGATTGATGAAAAGCTGGATAACACAGGAGGAAATATTGTAAGTAATGAAGAATTACTGCTAAATGCTGACGGATCAGGCAATCTGGTATTGAATAACAGCGCAAATGGCAAGATTCAGGCCGGCAAACATGCAGTTATTCATGCATCGGCACTGGATAACAGCAGTAATGGCAGTATAGATGCAGACAGAATTGATTTGATAGCGGATAGTGTAAATAATGCAGCCGGAGCTATCCGGACAAACCGCCAGTTAAAGGCACAGATTGGCAGCAGCCTGAATAATCAGGGCGGAGAATTTGGTAGTGGCGGAGATGTGTTGCTCAACAGTGAAGGCGAAAGCCATTTGACTGTTGATAACAGTAACGGCGGAAAAATCATAGCCGGTAAAGATGCCTATCTGAATACGGAAAGTATTAAAAATAATAATAAAGGGATAATAAGCAGTGAAAATCTGCATCTTAAGGCATCGGTAAGTTTAAACAACAGTACAAATGGTGTGATTCAGTCGGGCAAAGAGGCTGTAATTCAAGCATCGACACTGGATAACAGTAATAATGGCAGCATAGATGCAGACAGTATTGATCTGACAGCAGATAGTGTAAACAATGCAGCCGGAGCTATCCGGACAAATCAGCAGTTAAAGGCACAGATTAGCAATAGTCTGAATAATCAGGGCGGAGAATTCGGCAGTGGCGGAGATGTGTTGCTCAACAGTGAAGGCGAAAGTCATCTGGCTGTTGATAACAGTAACGGCGGAAAAATCATAGCCGGTAAAGATGCCTATCTGAATACGGAAAGTATTAAAAATAATAATAAAGGGATAATAAGCAGTGAAAATCTGCATCTTAAGGCATCAGTAAGTATAAACAACAGTGGAAATGGTGTGATTCAGTCGGGCAAAGAGGCAGTAATTCAAGCATCGACACTGGATAACAGCAATAATGGCAGCATAGATGCAGACAGTATTGATCTGACAGCAGACAGTGTAAACAATGCAGCCGGAGCTATCAGGACAAATCAGCAGTTAAAGGCACAGATTGGTAATAGTCTGAATAATCAGGGCGGAGAATTCGGCAGTGGCGGAGATGTGTTGCTTAACAGTGAAGGCGAAAGCCGTCTGGCTGTTGATAACAGTAACGGCGGAAAAATCATAGCCGGTAAAGATGCCTATCTAAATACGGAAAGTATTAAAAATAATAATAAAGGAATAATAAGCAGTGAGAAGAATCTGGATCTGAAGGCAGCACGCGCAGAGAATACAGCAGGGGGTATTATTCAGGCTGGTAAACAGTTAAAGGCGCAGATTGACGAAAAGCTGGATAATACGGGAGGAAATATTGCAAGTAATGAAGAGTTACTGCTAAATGCTGATGGTCCAGGCAATCTGGTATTGAATAACAGCGCAAATGGCAAGATTCAGGCCGGTAAAGGGGTAGTTATTCAAGCATCGACACTGGATAACAGCAATAATGGCAGTATAGATGCAGACAGTATTGATCTAACAGCGGACAGTATTGATAACACTGCTGGTAACATTCGTGCCAATAAGCAGCTAAATGCACAAATCAATCAGAAACTGCTTAATCAGTATGGACAAATCAGTAGCGCAGACAATGTAAATATTCATGATCAGCTGCATAATACTTTGGAAATTGATAATACCAATAACGGTAAAATTCTTGCTGGAAATGATTTAAATTTACAGGCCAAAAAACTGGATTATGCCAGTACTGACGATGCTGGTATAGCTGCCGGTCATGATGCATCTATAGATTTAACAGATGATTTTAATATTAACGGGAATATAAGTGCTAATGCTGGTCTGAAATTGCATAGTAATGGTAAAATAATTAATAATCATAATGTTATCGGTGATAGTGTTATTATTGATGCCAGCCGGATAGATAATCAGGCAGCCGGTACTATTCAGAGTAATAAGCATACAGAATTAAATGTGCAGGACAGTGTAATTAACCGAGGTCTGATAAACAGTAATGGTCTGACTCTGATTCAGGCTGGAAAACTTGTAGATAACGTTGGTACTGGACGCATTTACGGAGACCATGTGGCGATAGGTACCGGCAGTCTGTTAAATCGAGAAGAAATAACAGGTAATGAAACTAAGGCAGCAATTATTGCTGCACGCCAGCAGCTGGATATAGGTGCCAGAGATATAGTCAATAAGGAGCAGGGCTATTTACTCAGTGAAGGTGATCTTGCTATTGGCGGAAAGCTGGACAAACAATATCATGCTACCGGAATGGCCGATAGTCTGATAAACAGCAGTGCGCGTATTGAGGCAAAAGGTAATGGAAATATTGCTGTAAATGAATTACGTAATCTGAATAATCATTTTACTCTTGAAGAGTATCTGGCAAATCCTGAGCAGCATATTCAACAGTATTTATTCCCCGGTCAGACAGAGAAATGGACAGAGGGAGTGGACGGGCATTACAATGAAAGAAAGAAGAAAAATGAACATTCTGAATTTTATTTTAATGATGGTCGTCCTATGGCCAGAGAGGAAAAAACTGGTATCACATGGTGGGATTTTAACCGCAAAACTTATAAACAGCGTGTCAGTGAAAGCAGACCGGGTGAAATTATTATTGGCGGTAATTTAAATATAAGCGGCAGCCATTGGGAAAATAATAACAGCCGGATTCTGGTAGGCGGTAGTCTGATTGGTGCAGATTCTTTACAGTTGGATAATATTGAAAGTAAAGGTCAGCAGCGTGTGGTTGATACCGGTACATTAGGCGGATATAAAAAAAGTAAAAGTGGTAGCTGGCCGAACAGGCGTACTGAATATAAGCGTAAAGTAAGAGGTCAGATAAACGAGACCACAATCACGACTATTGATCTTGAACAACCTGTTAGCATTATCCAGCAACATATGAAAGTTGATTCTACAGACAATACCATTATTGGGGTAAACAATAATACCGGTAACATAGAGAATGCAGGAAGTGTATATACGGGTAGTTCATCTATTGGCAGTTCCAATAGTAAGCATACAGATACAGTCAATGTTACGAGCAATAATTCAGTTAAAGATAATGTCAATGCTGATAAGACAGGCAGTAACGATTACAATATGTCAGCTAATAATCAGCCTGTAGATGATAATAAGACTGATAGTGCAAAGGTTCCCAGTATTAAAACACTTACCAGTCTGAATAATAAATTACCTAATAATAGTTTGTATCATATTGATCCGGATAATAAAGGTTATCTGGTTGAAACCGATCCGGCATTTACCAATAAAAATAAATGGCTTAGTAGCAACTATATGTTAGAAGCGCTGGGTCAGGATCCGGAAAAAATACAGAAGCGCTTAGGGGATGGTTATTACGAACAAAGACTGATTAATGAACAAATAGATCAGTTAACCGGTTATCGCCGCCTTGCAGGATATGACAGTGATGAAGATGAATATAAGGCATTAATGGATGCTGGTGTAAGCATGGCGAAAACCATGGGACTGGTACCGGGAATCGCTCTGAGTGCCGATCAGGTAGCACGCCTGACCAGTGATATTGTCTGGATGGTAAGTCAGACTGTTACTATGCCTGATGGAAGTCAGCAAACTGTACTGGTCCCGCAGGTATATCTGATGGTGCGTGACGGAGATTTAAATACTGCCGGTGCATTAATCAGTGCTAATAATATCAGTCTGCATACTAATAAGGATATTAATAATCAGGGTACAGTGGCCGGTCGCAGAATTGTAGATCTGGGTGCACATAATCTTAGTAATAGTGGTCTGATCAGCGGGCAAAATGTGCTGCTTAATGCAACTGACAATATTGATATTAATGGCGGTACCGTTCAGGCACAGAATTTTCTTGGTCTGCAGGCAAAACATATAAATGTTAACACTATCACGGCAACTCACGGTGATGAGCGCAATGGCGGTACCGTGATTGATCGTGTGGCAGGACTGTATGTAACAGGCAATAAAAATGGGATTCTGGCAGTTAATAGTGTAGAGGATCTGAATTTTCATGGTGCCAATATTGTGAATACAGCAACCAACGGTCTGACTCAGCTGGCCAGCAGCAACGGAAGTGTCAATCTGGGTACGGTTCAGACTGCAAGTCACACCGGTTATGGTGAACTCAGTGCCAGGAACCATCTGGCACTGGATCATAAAGATGAAAGAGGAACTCAAGTTATTGCCGGAGGTGATGTTACATTATTTTCTGGCAATACTGTTAATATCCGGCAGAGTGATATTAACAGTACTAATGGTGATATTAATATTTATGGTAATAAAGGGGTTAATATTACCGAGGGCAGAGCAAAAACAGATCTGGATGAGGCTCATTACAATAAAACAAGAGGAACTTTTTCCACTAAAAAAAGTATAGATAAATATCAGAAACATAATGATGAAGCAGTAAGCAGTAATATTACCGGTAGCAATATCCGTATTGGTAGTGAACAGGATATTAATATCCGCGGCAGCAATGTTATTGCAGATAATCAGACTTTATTACATGCCGGTCGTGATATTAATATCGAGGCAGCTGAGAATCAGTATCAGGTACAGGAATATCATGCCAGAAAAAAATCCGGTCTGATGGGTAGTGGCGGGTTTGGTTTCTCTATTGGCAGTCAGAAACAAACCGATGACATTGCCGGAAATTCCCTTATTCATAGCGGCAGCAATGTTGGCAGTCTGAAAGGTGATACGATTATTGTTGCCGGTAATCGTTATACGCAAAGTGGCAGTACAGTTTCTTCCCCTGGAGGTAATGTGGCTGTTGTAGCTAAACAAATAAATGTGCAGGCAGCTCAGGATCAGTACAGCACCGATTATGTGCATACTATGAAGCAAAGTGGTATTACAGTAGGTGTAAACATACCTGTAGTTGGTGCTATTCAAAAAGCCGGAACTGCAATTGAGCGTACAAATAAAAGCAAAAATGATCGTATCAATGCTATGGCTGCCTTTAATGCCGGTATGGACACATATAAAGCAGGTAGTGCTGTTGCGGATATTGCCAATAATCCCCAAAATGCTATGAATGCTAATGTCGGTATAACAGTTGGTCAGCAGAAGCTTCGTATGGAGAGTCACACGAAAGATACTGTAGCCTCTGCTAGCCGCATTAATGCTGGTGGAACAGTCAATTTACTGGCAACGGGCGCAGGCAAAGACTCTAATATCAACATCATCGGATCAGATGTGGCAGGCAGCAGAGGCACACACTTACAAGCAGATAACGAAATTAACCTGCTTGCAGCAGAACAAAGCCACAGCGAACGCAGCAGTAATAAATCCAGCGGCTGGAATGCTGGGGTGGCTATCAGCTATGGCTCTGGTGGTGCATCTCTGGGTGTTACAGCCGGGGGCAATCTGGGTAAAGGCCATGGTAACGGAGACGAAACCAGCTACCGTAACAGCCATGTCGGCAGCAGCAGCGGCAGTACCAGTCTCAGTAGTGGCGGTGCTACCAACATCATAGGTGCACAGGTAATCGGAAAAGGCGTAAGTATAGATGCAGCCGAGCTGAACATAGCCAGTCTGCAGGACAAAGCCAAATATGACAGTAAACAGCAGAATATCAGCGGGCAGGTTACTGTAGGCTACGGTGCATCGGGATCGGCCAGCTATAGCAAGAGCAAAATCAAGGCCGATTATGCCAGTGTCACTGAACAAAGCGGTATAATAGCTGGAGATGACGGCTATCAGATTAAAGTCAAAGGCAATACAGATCTGAAAGGGGCCATCATCACCTCTGCCAGTGCCGCAGAAGCAGCAGGTAAAAACAGCCTGATTACCGGCAGTCTTACCAGCAGTGACATCAAAAATCACAGCGATTACAGTGGTAGCAGCATTGGTATTGATGTCAGTGGCAGTATAAGTGCATCTAAACCAGAGCGAAGTCAGTCAGACAAAAAAGATAATACCAATAATAAAGATAGTAATAACAATAACACTAATTCCGATAAGAAGTGGTCTGACAGTAATAACACCTCACTTGGACTTGGTCATGATAGTGATCACGACAGTAGTACTACTCATAGTGGTATCAATACCAGCAATATCATCATTACAGATGAAACAGCGCAGCAGCAGAAAACTGGTAAAACCGTAGCAGAAGCCATAGCAGCTATTCATACTGACACCAGCAGCGAAGATTATGCTGGTAAGGCTGGCTATTTGGCCAACAACTTTGACAAGGAAAAAGTGCTTAATGAATTAAATATTCAGGTAGAAGTTACTAAAGAATTCCGTCAGAACAGCCTTGGATTAATTAACTCTTATATCGATTCCAGACAGGCAGAGCTGAGGAAAAAAATCAAAGAAGAAACATCAGAAGAAAATAAAACAGAACTGTATAAAGAGATTTATAAACTGCAATATCAGCGGCGTTTACTGGAAACAGTAGTCAATATACTGGCCGCTGATCCAACTGCTGCCATTACTCAGGGTACTTTACAGCTGGCAGCCACTAAGTTACGTGAAGAAAGTCTGGCCAATTCCAGAAAATCGCCTGGAATAGTAATTAACAAGGAAACTGGAGAAGTAATGAATAATGTTTCCTATGATAGTGGATATTTTGATGGTGTTAAGCTTGGTGGGGTACGATTGCATTTAGATATTATCTGTGGCAGCGATAATGGACGTTGTGAAACAGATGATATGAACAATCTGAAAAAAGATGAACATGGTAATTATATATTTAAAGGAGATTCTAAGTATCCGACGTTTGCTGATCTAATGAAGGATACAACAGAGGTGGGTGGTATGTTTGGTCTTACCGGCGGCTTCCAGCCGGTGCAAGGTGGCTGGTATCTGCCCGGGCTGACGATTCCGTATAATAAGGGTGATTTCTCTGATGATTTGATAGAATCCTTTGCCGGAACACATGATTATCTTGGCGGACAGATATGGGGCTGGTATGGGGATGACGGAAACACTTCACGCAACCGTAATCCGTTTCAGAATATAGCATCAGATACGACAACATATGTAGCAATACCCGCCTCAGCACCGGCTGCTTTGGCTGATTTTCTGAATTCAGATATGTTTCAGTTATTATACAAATTAGGAAAATAACAATGAAATTTAAAAAATTTGTTATGTTTCCGGGGCTATCAGAAGATAGATGCTATTGGTCATACCAATGTACAACAACAGGAATCTGATGTGATCTGTGGTGTAAGAGATTTAAGGAGCGATAATCTGGATTTAAAAATTCTGTATCGTGATATGACAGAAAATCGAGTTACACCACGTCAGCATGGTTTATAATTTGCTGATATGTAAAAAAATTCTGAAAAATTGTACAAATAAGGAAAGGCTATCCGGATTTTGTAATTAAAAAACATTTCCGATAAACTAACTGAGCATGATTATTGAAAGGATATCAATGAACAGATGCGAGGCTGAGAAAAAAGACAGTAATGATGCCTCGCATAACCATAATGAATTTAAGAATACTGAAGGATTCAAAAAAGTATGCTAGAAATTTAGCAAAAAGATAATGCGTGCAGTCTGTTACAGAAAGCCTCGGTACAGGAGTAGCAGCTCCGGTCTGTAATTATAGTAAAGTGATCCGTATCTGGGATTTCCACAAAACTATATATGGGAATACAGTAGTAGCTTCTAATCCAGATATTTACCGTGACTAAGAAACGTCTTTAGAAATGTAGCAGAATAAAATCTGTAATCAGCCTACGGTAATTTGTATGTTGCTGTTAATAATTCTGTTTTAGAAGTTATCTCCGGCCGGATAACGCAAAAAATAATCAGAACCATGCAGATACTGATTCATGAAATCAATGGCAAACACTATTTTGCATTTGAAGAAAAGCAACTTAGGCAGAAATGAATCGCTAAAATCTGTTTACTTATATTTGTCGGTATCAGTGTATGTCTGAGCGATTGCCGTGTAATAAACTTGCAGAATAGTGAATATGCAGAGAGAGCAGTAATAAAAAAACGCGGAATACCTACATATGCAACTTACTCTTCAATGCAACAGCAACAATTGGGGTCTGAGTTCAAAACAAAAGGTAAAAATTAATAATGTAAGTATTGATAGTTTGATATATCAGTCGTGTATTTAATTTTTATGGTAATGGTACTGAAAGCTGAATACAGGGCTTATTTTTCGTTGAAATAAAGTGATCTTGTACATATATAGATTAAACGTAAAAAGTTGGCGTTTTATATTAAATGTTATTCTTGAATAAGAGATTTATTATGAAATGCAAATCATATTATTAGTAGATATCATTATTTCAGAGAAAATAAGATGGCAGCAGAAAGTGGTGGGTATGCAGATAAATTCGGTAATTGTTATGAAGCTAATTGGGTAGCCTATCAGCTGATTCGTTTACTGGAAGAACAAATTATAAGTGTTGTCGTTGAGCCGTTAGGTCCTGATGGGCAAGGGGTGGATATCCTTATTAATAACATAGACGGCACAACTGAATATCATCAATGCAAAAGAAGTAATGGAAATAATGAGTCTTGGACACTGGCTCAGTTACGTAGTTCTAAAATTTTATCTAATGCATGGTTTCAGATAGAGCGAAATAATAAATTTTATCTGGTTTCTCCTTTAAGCTGTAAAATCATCAGTGATCTGAGTGATAGTGCGTTAAACAGCAATGGGAATCCAGAGGATTTTCTGAAATGGCAAATAAATGTCAGCCAGAAACGTAAAAAAATTTTTGAAGACCTTTGCAATTATCTGAATCTGGATATCACCTGCCTGAAAGATGTATCCCGTGTAATTAATTTTTTGCAAAAATTTAAAATTGAACAATTTAATGATACAAAAACATCTGAGGAGTTGCTGAAATCCAGAATTTCTCAGTTATATTCTGATGATGCAGCAGATATATTAAGGTTTTTAAAAATTTATCCGGTTGATAAAGATAAATTGCGTAATCAAATAACTCCCTTTCTTTTACAGGGAGATTTAGAAAAAAGCGGATTTAACCGCAGAGTAATGCCTTCGGATACACGCATAAAGACAGCGATTGATAATTTGTCTGAAGAATTTAATAATTCGATTTGTTCCTCACCGGTTGCTAATCTGATTAACAGAAAAAATGAAGTACAGCAATTATCTGATTCAATACAAAGCAATGCTGTCACATTACTTACTGCTGAGGCCGGTTACGGCAAAAGTTTTTTATTACTGCAACTGCATGAATATTTGCAACAGCAGGAAATTATTTCAGTGCCGATTCGTCTGGATAGAAGAACTCCAGCAAGAAATCTCAATCAATATGGAATATCTCTTGGTTTTCTTGCTTCACCGGTTTATTGTCTGAGTAAATATGCTACTGCCCAAAAAGTTGTTTTTATCCTTGATCAGTTAGATGCCATTCGCTGGACTGCGATGCATTCAAGTCAGGCACTGGAAATCTGTCGTCAATTTATTAAACAGATCATTTATTTAAGAAAAGAAAATAAAAATATCAGTGTAGTACTGGCAGCACGAACATTTGACATTAATGAAGATGTCGCATTATCCAGCTGGATAAAAAGCTTAGATAATGAATGCAGGAAAATAAATCTGGCAGAATTGGATGAGAATACCGTAAATGATTTAGTGGCACCTTATGAAAATTATTCTGACCTGCCATCAGAAAAAAAGCGTATTTTGCGAATACCGTTATGGCTGGGATTTTATTTATCCATTGCCTGTAATAATCATAATTCGGTAACAAAATTAAATAATAAACTGGAGCTGATAAAAAAATTTGTCAAAGATCGTATGAAAGAGGTGGAGCGCTGTAGTATTAGTAGTTCAGCGGCTCATGCACTTGCAGATTCAATTTCTCAACTAATGATGAAAAGCTGCCGGTTAACTGTATCAGAATTTTTAATACCAGTAGAAAAGCAAGACCAGCTTAATGCATTGATATCAGTTGGATTACTGAACAAACAGAATGAGCAGATAAGTTTCCGGCATCAGGTATTATTTGATTATCAGATCGGTTTTAGTCTGTATGAGGCGGCAATAATTTCTGTTGAGAATTTATTAGATGCTATAGGAAGCAGAGGAGAGCAGACATTAATGAAACGGGAACAGCTGAAATATGCTATGAATCTGTTGCTGCAAATGAACCAAGAATCTTTCTGTAATTGTGTAAACGCTATTTTATTTACTGATGATATCAGGTTTCATTTAAAGCATCTTGTTTTGTACTGTATTAAAGACATTCAGGAACTTAAAAAACCAGCACGTAAACTGATTGATAAAATTATTACTGAGCCTGAATTCTTAATGCAATTTTTGCAGAATGCCAGCTTCGGTAATAGCTATATTGTCAGATATCTGATTGAGGCCGGATATATTGCCGGATGGTTACAAAATACAGATCAAGTATTGGTAGATTCAACAATAAATTTATTATTTTCAGTAGTAAATATAATACCTGAATTAGTGGTAAAAGAAATTACTCCTTTGGTTGGTTTGTCTGATTCACTTGATGCCAAAATATATAATTTATTACCCAGAGATATAGAAAATGATGCTGATATATTGTTTGATTTAAGAAAAAAAATAATAAAATCAGGATATCAGTCATATTCGATAAACTGGAACAATCTTGCAAAAAAATATCCACAACGAGCTCTGGATATAATTAGCATCATACTGGCTCAGCATCAGCAGGAGTTATCCGGAATATCAGATCCTTTTGACACCGAATACATAATGAAACCTTTCATGTCTAAGTGCTATTGGTCAGAAAATGATGATAATGTAATTCAAATGGTCATGTTAATACCGCAAGTTGTGTTAAAATTTCTTTTGAAATATATAAACAATATTTTGCCGTCTAATTCAGAAAAAGCTATTTTTAATCAATGGATTGATAAATTTCAATGCGTTTTAGAGAACAAAACCAGTCTACAACTAACTATACTGAAAATGATAGAGGTATCTGGCGGCCAGTTGCAAGACAGACCAGAAGAGCTTATTAAACTGATTAAGCCTTACCTAAATCACACTAATTTTATTTTTATACACATAATAGCTAATCAGTTATTCAATCTTCCAGCTAAATATGCAGATATGGTGATTAGCTGGTTATTAAAAGAACCTCAACAAAGATTAAGTTGTGGTAATTTTTGGATTGAATCCGAATGGGCTTTGGCTGGGAAGCTGATTGAAAAATTTTCTCCTCATTGTTCAGAGGAATTATTTAAGCAATTGGAACATACTATTTACTATATACCGCCATTAAAGGATATTGAGTATATTAAATCGCAATTGGCAAACAGAAAGAATGGAATTTTTGAACACTATTGGGGACATGCGCAATATTTTTTGCTGCCGAAATTGGACCGTAAACGTCTCAAGCCTGATACATGTGAATTAATAGCTGTATTGCAGCGAAAATTTGGGTTTTATAAAAATGAAAATTATAACGGTATAGTATTTGGTCATAGTAGCTGGTTCACTTCCCCATTACCCAAAGGAAATTGTTTGTCTGATAAAAACTGGCATAAATTAATATTAGCACCAGCGCTTAGACTAAATTCTGATAAAGAAAAACAGAGAAATGAAAAATTTATAATAGCTAAATCAAAAATTCAAAAACTTGCTTGTGATTTTGAAACTAATGTACGCAATCAGCCATCTCGATTTGCCAGATTTGCCCTGACTTTACCTGTAACTATTCATAAAGAGTTTATTGATGCTTTATTTTTTGGCTTGGCAGAGACTGATAGAAATAAGATAGCTAAAGATTTTCAGGCAGAATGGCAGCCCTGTCCGGTGGAGCTATTAGAAAAGATTATTTTACATTTTTATAATCATGTGTCTGAATTAAGTTTGGTTAGCATGTTAGCCAATAGAGAGGATAATATTTCAAAATCATTAATTGATATATTATGTAATCTGGCAAAATTTTCTCCAGATCCAAAACCTAATACATTATCAGTATATACTTCAGGTCAGAATAAATGTGCTGATTCTGTAAATATTGAGGAACTTCACATAAATTCCTTTAATTGTGTCCGAGGCAATGCTTATCATGCATTAGCAAAAATATTCAGAAAAAATAAAGAATTTGCATTGGCTAATCTGGACTTAATCCAGGCGGCTATCAATGATGAACATCCGGCAGTACAAAGCAGTTCTACAGCTCTTTTGCTATCCATTCTGAATTATAATGAAGATTACGCACATAAAAATTTCTTTATTTTATGTCAGAAAAATATTATTTTTTCTTGTTCTCCAGAAGCAAATTATTTTTTTAATTCCGGGTTTGGAGGATCTTATGAATATTTATATATCGAACTGGTATTAAATATGCTTAATTCCGATAAGTCCGAAGTTAGAATGCTGGCTGCTAAACAGATACATGCCAGATGGTTTTTTGGTAATTTGTTTACAGACGAGTTGCAGCAAGTATTGAATGGAGATGATGTTTTAAAAAATGGTTGTACCGATTTTATTATACAAATTCTGGTAAATGATAAATATACAGATAAGATAGAGAAAATAGAATTTGCTTATGAAAGGTTGCTAAATGATGAAAATATTGAGATAGTCAGAAAATTAGGTCGTTGTATCACCAGTAAAAATTATTGGACAAAATCAAATTTTCAGAAATTATTCAGTATTTTTGTTAATTCCCGGGCAGCGATTTATTGCATAAATGAATTATGCTGGACTATAAATAATTACCCTGCAAAATTAACTGATTTATGCCCTCTATTATTAATTTTAGTGGAAAATATTAATCGTCGTTATCAGAGTGAAGATATTTGGGATTCTTGGCAGGATGAGTCTAATTTGATATCCCCCATTCAGAGAATTTATGATGAAGCAATAGAGGATGAGGATAAAGAAACAATGAATATATGTCTGGATATATATGACAAATTATTTAAAATGAGATCTAATACTGCGTTAAAAATAACAAAAAGTCTGGATAATAATGTACTGGTTTAAATGCGGAATGATTATTTAATAAAAGGTCAAAAATTAAGTTGTAATTAATAATAAGGCAATAATTATGTCTGAATCATATTCAGGTGTTATCTGGCTATCGTGACCAGATTATTGCTAATAATTAATTTATTCTTTGATCTGTTTCAACAATTTATTCAATCGTCCTGTGGCATTTTTATAAGGGGAGGAGGTATTAAACTGAATCATGCGTCCGCGTGTGTATTTTTCATGCCAGGGTGAGCCATACAGCTCTTCATTACTAAAGCTATCAATAAGTGAAATCAGATTCTTTTTGTTGGTCTCCAGAAGAGAGAGTAGCTGTTTGAAGTCGGTGATGTCCTGATAATCACGATAGAATTTCTGTGCCAGTAATCCCAGTTGATTCCATTTATATCCTGCTTCCGGAAAGGCAATTTTCTGCCCTGACTGTTCCTGTTTATGCCATGACAGTACCAGTTCTCCCCAGCCAATTAAATAAGACACAAGCTGTGCAGCGCTCATCATTGTACCTTTAGCATGGCCTTCCATTAGAGGCAGATAGGCTTTCTGTTCAGGTACAGCAGCCAGCTTTTTGGTCAGTAGTGTATAGTTTTTATTAATTGCTTCAATTAGTTCCTGTTTAGATTCTGGTATTGCCATTTGGTTCTCCCTACCTTCAGACATTAACTATATGAACTATGCGGTACAGCATAACATATTTTGTGGCAGATAAATGGAAGCGCTATGGTGATTCGGAAAATAAAACTACGGCAAAAGCCAGCTTATTTAGACAATCATTCTTATGTTCACTGTTATTTTTATTAAACTTTTTATTTATTTATGTATCTATTGGTTAAATAAATATTAAAAATATTTTGATTTAATTTTTGCTTGTTTATTGTCAATAAATTCGATTGTATTAGATGTTTTAATCCTGCATTTGTGCAGGTATTGATACCTGCTGATTGATGTTTTTATTTATGGGGTTGGTGAAAACAGATGAGTAGGAAAATACCTGAACTGGTGTGCCCGGCAGGTAATTTACCGGCGCTGAAAATGGCAGTAGACCATGGAGCGGATACGGTTTATATGGGGCTGAAGGATGCAACTAATGCACGTAATTTTGCCGGTCTGAATTTTGACTATAAGTCAGCCGCTGAGGGAATTGCTTATGCACATCGGTACGGACGTAAGGTGCTGATGGCAATTAATACTTATGCACAGGCCGGCGATGTACTGAAATGGCAGCAGGCTGTGGATACAGCGGCTGAGCTAGGCGTGGATGCGGTTATTCTGGCTGATCTGGGGATGCTGGCTTATGCGCGAAAAACACATCCTCAGCTGGCATTGCATATGTCGGTACAGGGGTCGGCTACGAATTATGAGGCGATTAATCTGGCTCAGGAGCTGTTCGGTATCAAACGGGTGGTATTGCCGCGGGTGCTGACTTTACCTCAGGTGGAACAGGTAATTAAACATACTTCTGTAGAAATTGAGGTGTTTGGGTTTGGCAGTTTGTGTGTGATGGTAGAGGGACGCTGTCTGCTTTCAAGTTATGTGACGGGAGAGTCGCCTAATACTTTCGGTGTGTGTTCACCGGCAAAATATGTTCGCTGGGAGCAGCATAACAACGGAATGGATGCGCGGCTGAATAATATTCTGATTGACCGGTATGGTGTGGATGAGCCGGCCGGTTATCCGACTTTATGCAAAGGGCGGTTTCAGGTAAATCAGGAAACGTATTATGCGCTGGAAGAACCAACCAGTCTGAATGTTATAGAAATTTTGCCGCAATTGCTGGAAATCGGTGTGGCGGCGATTAAGGTGGAAGGCAGGCAGCGCAGTCCGGCCTATACAGCTCAGGTCACTAAGGTATTACGGCAGGCTCTGGATATGGCAATACAAAGTCCGGAACAGTTTAGTGTTAATCCGTTGTGGCAGCAGGCACTGGCCAAAGTCTCAGAAGGCCAGCAGGTAACGCTGGGTGCTTATAACCGGCCGTGGAAATGATAAAGGAATGTAGATGATGCAACAGGGTAAACTGGCTTTATCGTTAGGGCCGATTCTGTTTTTCTGGCATAAGCAGCAGATTGTGGATTTTTACCGGCAGATGGCTGAGCAGCCACTAAAAACGGTTTATATGGGTGAGACGGTATGTTCCCGCCGGCAGGAGCTGAAAGTAGCCGACTGGATTGATTTGGCTCATGATGTGGCTACCAGCGGGCATGAGGTGATTTTATCTTCACAGGTGCTGCTGGAGAGTGAATCTGATTTAAAGCGGTTGCGTAAACTGACAGAACAAGCTGATTTTCAGGTAGAGGCTAATGATCTTGCTGCGGTGAGGTTGCTGCATGCAAAGGGAATTCCTTTTGTTGCGGGACAGGCACTGAATATTTATAACGAGCAGACGCTGACATTGATGCAGTCGCTGGGGGCTTATCGCTGGATTGCTCCGGTTGAGCTGGGCGCAGACCGGCTGGCCAAGATGATTGCGGCAGTGCCGGATATGACCTGTGAGGTATTTGGCTGGGGAAAATTGCCGTTGGCTTATTCTTCACGCTGTTTTACCGCACGGCATTACAATCTAAAAAAAGACAGTTGTGAATTTAAATGTCTGGAACATGCTGATGGTCTGCTGCTGAATACACGCGAAAAACAGGCTTTTCTGACTATTAACGGGATTCAGACAATGTCTGCCGGCTATCATTCTTTACTCGCCAGTTATCAGCAGCTGATGGCTATTGGTGTGAGATATTTAAGAATTTCTCCGCAAAAAGAGTATATGGCGGAAGTGATTGAATTGCATCAGCAGGTTCTGGACGGAGCAAAAAAGGCAACTTCTGCTTTATCTGAGCTCAAAATGCATGCAGGTAATGTACTGGTGGATGGTTACTGGCATGGTAAAGCCGGAATTAATCAATGCGAAGGGATGATACATGCATGTGCCTGATAAAGTAATGCCAGTATTTTTGAAAAAGATAATTTCAGTACTGCCGGCAAAACCACCGGCATGGGTATTGGTTAATACCTTAAATCAGTTACTCAGAAGAGAGATATTACTGGCAGATATGTCTTTGCTGGCCGGACGTCATTTCCGGATTGTGGTATCGGATTTGGGGCTGGATTTATGTTTCAGTGCGAGTAACGAGCGGTTTATGGCTGCTGGTACCGCTGGTGTGGTGGATTTGTGTCTGAGTGCCAATACCGCCGATTTTATGAAGATGCTGTTGCGGCAGGAAGATCCGGACACGCTGTTTTTCAATCGCCGGCTGAAAATCGAGGGTGATACAGAGCTGGGATTGGTGGTAAAAAATCTGCTCGACAGTATTGACTGGTCGACTGTTCCTGTTATGAAGTCACTGGTAGGGCAGTAGCTACAGGCGGTGATTCAGGAACAGTTACAGTAGCCGGTATCTGGTTATGATACCGGCTTTTTAAACAGGCTGTTATTAATCTAAAGGACGGCGGCAGGCAATCATGTAATTGACATCCAGACTGTCGGTAAGGTGATAGCGTCTGGTTAACGGGTTGTAGGTAAAGCCACTGCTACCCAGCCATTCCAGACCAGCCTGACGACACAGGCGTGCCAGTTCTGCCGGCGTGATGAATTTGCGATGATCATGGGTGCCGTGCGGCATCAGTTGCAAGATGTATTCTGCTGCAATGATGGCTTGCATATATGATTTGATATTGCGGTTGATAGTGGAAAAACAAACTACGCCGCCAGGTTGGACTAATTGTGCGCAAGCATGCACTACACTGCCCGGATCGGGTACATGTTCCAGCATCTCCATACAGATAACTGCTCCGAAGCCGGCCGGCATTTCTGCGGCTAAATCTTCTACACTGACCATACGGTAGCTTACGTTGCCGACATGTTCCTGCATAGCGTGTAACTGGGCGATTTTCAGGGATTTTTTGGCTAAATCGATACCAGTAACGCTACTGGCACCGGCTTTTGCCATGGCTTCACTCAGAATTCCGCCGCCACAGCCTACATCCAGTACATCTTTACCGGCCAGCCGGGCATAACTATCAATAAAACTGAGCCGCAAGGGATTAATGTCATGCAGAGGTTTAAACTCGCTCTCTTTATCCCACCACTTATGTGCCAGCTGGCTGAATTTGTCGATTTCGCCGGCATCGACGTTGGCGGGTGTGGCCGGCAGACTGGTTTGTTGCTCTACTGGAGTATTCATAATTGTTATTCCTTTGTTGCAGTGGATTTAACCCACAAGGCGATGATGTTGTTTTTTTCACGCGGACGGGCACCAGACCAGATTTCATGCCATTCAGGCGGCGGAGTGTTTTTGGAGTCTCTGCTGATCAGACGATAGTTACAGTGCGGATTATCCGGCAGCAGAGGAATCCAGCTATATTGCTGCCATGCAATACGCATGCTAAAGCTATTCTGGTTAACACTGATGCAGTCATGCATATTAATAAAAGCCTGTTGTTGTTCTTCGCTCAGACTGTTTTGCATTTGCTGGACAACCGGCCGGGCGGATTTGGCTGCATCCAGCCATGGTAAGAACAGAGTAAGCAGCAGAGACCACACCAGTAATACGCCGGCAGCCCAGTTAGTGACTGCCTGTCTGCCGCGGATATGCTGTCGGGTAATGGCCCATAGCCATAATGGTGTCAGTACGCAGGCAACAATTACCGGAAAGTAGTTTACATCGTAGCGGTAGTACGGGCTGAAATAAACTGCCCGTTCGGCCAGTTTGGCCGGCCAGCCGTAATTCATGGCAATAAAGCCCAGCCAGAGAAATACAGCCAGAAAGCCGAAAGCCATAATGCCGAACCAGTTGAGAAATGCTATGGCGTTGCGACGCAGGGCATCCAGCTGTGCTGCTCCTAATACAGCCAGCGGTGGCAGGAGAAATACTAATAAATCCTGATATTGCTGTGGCAGCAGAGCAAATACAAGCAGAGACAGGCTCAGCCAGATAATACCGAGAATACCCCAGCGCAGATTGTTCAGTTTACAGCGTGTAGCTGTCCAGATGGCTAATGGCCATGCAGGAAAAGCAAACCAGATAAGATTTTTCAGGTAATACCCAAGTGAGAAATGTGCCTCAAAATGGCGGAAACCGCCGAATGGTGCGAGGGCATGGTATTGCCACCACAAATTGAATATATTGGCAGCAGTCTGATGTAAGGCCAGTGGCCAGATCAGCATCAGCGGTAAAGCACAGAGCAAGGAGATGAGTAATACCAGATGGTAGCGCCTGCTTTGCCATTTCGAATGCAGCAGCAGGCTGAATGCGATCAGAATCAGCAATAGCGGCCAAAGTAAACTGCCGGTTAAAGACAGAACTGCCAGACCGCCGCCGAGCATCATGCTGGCCATCATAATACGTCGTTCCGCCAGCGCAAAACCATACCAGCACATGGATGCACCAAGACAGAGAATCATGCTGTCGTTAATAAAGTGTGCCGGAATCAGCAGACCGGTACATCCTAATAAAATCAGTACCGCAATCCGGCCATAGCCACGCCCGAGAAATTCGCGTGCGGAACCGCCAATACAGGAAAACGTGAGTACTATAAGGATAACATTGGTAAGGCGGGTGGCTTCATAGACATCCATCCGTTTCGGGCTGAATAAGTGCTGACATAAGACTGCCAGCCATGTATATAACGGAGAAGCTTCCCAGTTTATCTCACCAAAAATAGTCGGAACTGCCCAGTTTGAAGTTTGCCACTGACTGACGGTAGTAAACAGATAAGGTTCACCCGGTGTCCATAAATCATGATGCAGTACACCCGGCCACAGCCACACAAATACCAGTAACAGCAGCAGCCATGAACGTTTTTTGTTCATCTGAGGTGAACTGCCGGATTTTGCGGGGGTATAGGTAAGCATGTGATTCTGACTGCAATAAATAATAAGTAAACGGGCTTAATGTTAGCTGAAAATGCAGCAGGCAGCCAGTTGTGGCTGCCTGTAGTCTGTATGATTAATGTAAATACCGGTTTTAATCGATATGTTTGCTGAGATTCACCTTATCAAGAGGTACTTTGCGAGTATGGTAGCGTAACTTGTGATACAGATAGAATGCTGCGAATACCGGCAGCCCCATATAGGTGATGGCAAAGCGCTGCCATTTAAAATCACCATGCAATAGTAACTGGCTGTCCTGTCCGATTATCACCAGAATACATAGTAAAAGCGCCAAAATGGGACCAAACGGGAACCATTTAGCACGATAAACCAGAGAATTCACATCATTACCTTGCCGTACAAAAGCACGCCGGAAACGATAGTGGCTGATGGCAATACCCAGCCAGGCAATAAAACCGGTAAGACCGGATGCCGCAACAATGTATTCGTATGCACCTTCATCGACACTTTCCAGCAGGAAAATAGCCAGTACGACAATTGCTGTCGCCAGCAGTGCCAGCACAGGTACACCGCGACGGTTTACTTCAGCAAAAGTGCGGTGAGCCATGCCGTCTTTACCCATTGCATACAACATACGGGTAGATGCATAAAGACCGGAATTGCCGGCAGAAAGAATAGAAGTCAGAATCACAGTGTTCATTATGGCTGCGGCAAAAGCCAGACCGGCACGCTCAAATACCAGTGTAAAGGGCGATTTTGCAACCTGATCCACATCTGCACCAAGCAGAGCATCGCTGTTATAAGGAATAAGCAGACCAATTACCAGCATGGCCAGAATATAAAAAATCAGAATGCGCCAGAATACCTGTTTGATTGCTTTGGGAATACTTTCCTGCGGATTTTCTGACTCACCGGCAGTAATACCGATAAGTTCTGTTCCCTGAAATGAGAAACCGGCAATCAGAAATACACCGAGTACGGTAAAAAATCCGCCCGACCAGCCATGTCCGAGAATTGGTGCGTCGCCGATAGTGAAATTACTTAAGCCTATATACTGGCCGCCAAGAATACCGAAAATAGTCAGTACACCCACGCCCAGAAACACAATTACCGTAACTACTTTAATCAGAGCAAACCAGTATTCTGATTCGCCGTAGGCTCGTACAGATAAAATATTCAGCAGAAACACGAGAGCAAAAAACAGTAGGCTCCAGCTCCATGCCGGCATAAAGCGCAATGGTTCCCAGTAGGTAATGACCAATGAAGCTATGGAAATATCGGCTGCAACGGTAATCACCCAGTTAAACCAGTAATTCCAGCCCAATGCAAATCCCAGTGACGGATCCACAAAACGGGCGGCATAGGTAGAGAAGGAACCGGAGGTAGGCAGATAAGTTGCCATTTCCCCGAGCGAGGTCATCAGGAAATACACCATAACCCCGATAGCCATATAGGCGAGCAGTGCACCTCCCGGCCCGGCATCGTGAATGGCACTGCCGCTGGCCATGAATAATCCCGTACCAATACTGCCGCCAATGGCAATCATTGACAGATGGCGGGTTTTCAGATGGCGTTTAACTTGATTGGAAGAGGAGTTGGCGTCTGTCATTCTGGTATTGAGTAAATAATCTCTGGTATACATGAATGTATGGCAGTATCCGGCATACATTCATTACTCTGATACCGGCATAATGATGCAACGGCACCATCTGAAACAATGTCCAGTGTGCTATACCAAAGTGGATTGCAGATTAATGTATAAACAGCATTTGCCGGAGTTATTATCCTTTTTGCATATACTGTTTTGCTGTAAAAACGTTCATTATAACAAATGTATTGTTGACTGGCAGGATTATTCAGCGATTGCGTTGAGCAGGGCAGTATTTACCACTATTTAACATGATGAGATTTTCCGGCCAGCGCAATGCGGCCAGATGCATCCGGCTGTCTGCCGGTAAGATGGCATTTTTGCGCTCACGCCAGCGGGCACCTATGGAAAAATCCACACAGAATACCTGTTGCTGCTTACCCAGCCAGTGAGTTGGCGGTTCGGGAAACAGATCTTTGCGATGTTCGGCTACTCCTGCTGTGCCATACCAGCTGCGCCAGTAATGCCCGATAATTACCGCCACCGGATCAGTATATTGCTGCCACCACGGCTTTCTTACCGTAAATCGCCAGCGGCCGTTTATATAAAATGGCTGCTGAGTTAAAGCCTGAATACCGCTGGTCAGTGCACGTATAGGATTATGGCAGCTACGTAATAAATCATAATGAGCAACACCGGGCTGAAATGGCATGGTGTAGTTTTCATCTTCCAGTTCTGTTTTTAGCTGCTGTGTTTCCTGTATATAAGATTCGTACCATTCAGTCTGACGAAAATCATCAAAAAAACGGTTCTCCCAGTAGTGATACTGTTTACTCAGAGATTTTTCGCCACAATGAATCAGTTTATCAATGCTGTCCGGCAGCCATGCGGCATGAACAATGCGTAAATCGTCGCGTTGCAGAATCAATGGCCATTGTGCCATGGTTTCCTGTAGTTGCCTGCGCTTGTCTTTCGGATAATGCTGCCATGGTGCAAAACGTGTTTCGTCCTGCGGACGGTTGTCAAAATACCAGCCCGAACCGTCTTTAGGATCATCAATCAATAAATTCAGTTCATGATTGCCAATAATGGTAAATGCATTTTCAGCTGCGACTGCTTGAATTACCCAGTCGAGTACAGCCGGGCTATCTGGTCCGCGATCACATAAATCGCCGACAAATACCAGCTTTCTGCCATGTTTATGCCGTCCGTTCTCATCATAACCGAGAAAGTGCAATAATTGCTGTAAAGCTTCCCACTCGCCATGTACATCACCAATAACATCCAGTGCAGTACTGGCAGGAAGAGGACGTATAAATGAACATGAATCAGAATACATATATGTGGCCTGTCAAACAGACCTTACAGCTGTCTGTAGGGATATTTCTTTGTTATAAAACAAAATTTAATGCACCAAAGTTATTAAACATAGCACAAAAATTTTACGTATGCCAAATTTACTGCAATTAATCTCTCATTTTGTGTGATTATTACCAGTATGAATAAAAATATGAATAAAATATTTAATTTCATATGGTTGCTTTTTAGAAACAGGCGGAGGATAATTTTTATGTTATATGGGTATAGATTGCTTTTGCCAAACTGTCTGATTTGGGCTAAAATCTGCCACTCTTAATATTTATCAGCATCCATAGCTCAGTTGGAAGAGTGTCGGTTTCCGAAGCCGGAGGTCACAGGTTCGATCCCTGTTGGGTGCACCAGAATTTTTTTAAGGGCTTTTAGTTTTACTAAAAGCCCTTAAATTTTATATGTATCAATTATTTTTGTTGATAAAGATATTTGATTTTAAATAACCTGTTACATTCTTTAATCATCAAATCATAATTGTTGCTATCATAATGTATTCATAATTATCTCTTATTTTGTTGCAAAGACTTTGAGTAATACATTCTGAACTATTTGCCTTGCCGAAAAAATTTATTAATTATTTAATTTAATATCAATAAAAGTTCAAACTGTTTTGGATAAAAAAATTCTGATGGCATTTGATTTATATAAATAGAGAGATTTTTCATGCTAGTGTCAAAAAAAGCCCAAGGGCATTTGATTGCGCTGTTTACGATATTTATCTGGGGAACAACCTATATTTCCACCAAGGTTTTACTGACAGAATTCAAACCTATAGAAATTCTATTTTTCCGATTTATGCTGGGTTACTTTACACTATGGGTTCTGGCTCCTCATTTTTTGAGCTGGCAGGGCATCAGGAAAGAGCTTTTGTTTATGGCTGCCGGTTTTTGTGGAGTCACCTGCTATTTTTTATGTGAGAATATTGCATTAACTTATACAACAGCTTCTAACGTGGGGGTAATCGCCAGTCTGGCTCCGGTATTTACCGCCATTTTAGCGATGTTCTTTTTAAAAGCAGAAACACCTTCTCTGCGTTTTTATATTGGCTGTCTGCTGGCAGTTTTTGGTGTGGTCTTAATTAGCTTTAATGGTAAGTTTGTTCTTTCTCTGAATCCGCTCGGTGATTTTCTGGCAGTTGTAGCCTGTCTGTTCTGGGCTGGCTATTCGATTTTAACCAAAAAAAGCAGCAGTTTTGATTGCAATATTATTTTACTGACCAGACGCTTCTTTTTTTATGGCTTGATTCTGATGTTGCCTGCATTGTATTTATTTAATTTTGAATGGGGACTGGTACGTTTTTACAAGCCGGTTAATATGCTTAATATCCTGTTTCTAGGAGTAGGTGCTTCTGCAATCTGCTTTGTTTCATGGAATTATGCGGTTAAGTTAGTCGGGGCTGTTAAAATCAGTATTTATATTTATTTAGTACCTGTTATTACAATAATCAGTGCAGTAATTATTTTGAAAGAACCATTTAACTTAATTGCTGCTGTGGGTACATTGCTGACACTAAGTGGTGTGGTATTATCACAGGGTAAGAGGAGTAAAAAGCAGTAATTACTATGTATTCTGATAATAATTAAAATTTTACTGTGCCAAAAAAAGCTCCATGAATTAAGGAGCTTTTCAATTTAAATTGTCAATGCTGATAATTAATAGGTTGGTACACTTGCATCTACTTCATGTGACCATGCATTGATACCGCCGTTGAGATTATAGAGATTTTCAAAGCCGGCTTCCTGCAGATATAAAGCTACCTGCATGCTGCGCATACCAAGGTGGCAATATAAGACGATGGGTTTATCATCCGGTAATTCATTCTGGCGTAACGGAATCATATTCATCGGAATGTGTATAGAGCCAGGTATGGCTGCATACTGAACTTCATTATCTTCCCGAACGTCGAGTAAGACAAAATCCTGATTTTGCTGTTGCCATTGCTGCAATTGGACAGCGTTCAATGTTTGGATACTCATATTATAAACTGATTTGTGAAATGTCATTTATGGTTTAAATTATAGAAACTGATTTATTCCTCAAATTCTACTCGTACGTATTCAACCATAAAATTGGATAAGTTATCTACCTCAATGTATTCTCTTACTATAGGAAGAGTAATTTAAGCGTTTAGATTGTTATAATTATATTGCTTAATCAAAAATCTTCCGTTTGTTTTTTGTCTTAAACTGAGTCAGCATTCATAATTTAAAGCTCTCGCTAAGATGGTGATAAAAATCTTCATTTGAAAGTTTCTGACAAAACTATCTTGAAACTCCATCATGGTTTTATCTCTTTTTAGTTTATTCTGTCTGACTTTTTAGTATGTCCTATTTCTAATGAGAAATTCACTGTCACAGTATGCGGTTTTAGAGGAAAGTAAGGTCTGTACCGCGCTAATTACGACAATGTTTTGTCAAATGGCATATATATAATCACTATATTTTGTTCTAGTGATGGTTGATAGTAATCAGACGATAACTGAAAGAGGATAAAACCAAAGCAGGTTTTGGTTTGATACATGAAATGTAATATTGATTAGTGCTTCATCTAGCAGGAAAAAGTCTGGCGGGCAGGGTGTTAAAAGAAATGTGTTCTCATAATTATCATTTGAGATACACGCTATGCTTTGGAAAAGAGACTTACACCTGCATCCCCACAGTGTAATTAAAATAGAGTCAACAAATTGATTGCCTTAAATACAGGTTTGCGTTGCTTTTTTGTCGTTTACTCTTACAGATTATTGCTGGTGGTTGGTATTAAGGCAATCACAAAGATTATTTAGGCTGCCACTTGCCATCTTTACCTTTATGGTAAGTTTTTTCTACTGCCGCCCACGCAACTTTATATGCAATGGTTTCGGCATCACTGTTATCACGGCGTTTTTTCGGATCCTGATATTCCTGAATTGCGTGATTAAAAGCTTCTTTGAAAATATCCTGTGCATGTTCAGGCAATGCCTGTTTTACTGCTGCCGGTAAGTCTGCGCGGGTTTGATAAGGCATGATTCTGCTCCTGAAGATAAAATTATTTTAAATATTACCAGAGCAATGAAATAAGTATTCGAAATTTCGGAATATCTTTTTTATTTTACAGTTTTTAAAACAATGTGTTGCTGTTTTTCAATATACTGGCTTATGGTTGCCGGGATTGCTATTTAAAGTAGTATCAGACAAAAAAATAAAAAATAAATTTATCTGTTAAATACTGATATTAATTAAAGTTTGCGGATGATTATTGATAGCCTGTCAGGTGTATATTGTCTTAAAAAAAGAATTTTCTGATAACAGCACAATTTTCAAAATGATAAATTGCGCTGCTTATTTTGAATTAAAGTTTGTTCAGAATTTAAACTGACTTGGTGCAGGTATTTCTAAGCTATGTAGAGCTGGTGCTACAGTTTCAAATAAAACAGTTTCTCTAAGCTGATTATTCTGACGTTCAAATAAAATAGCACGCATTACCGGCGCTTCACCGATAATAGCAACCATGCGCCCATCCTCTGCCAGCTGATCCAGTAATAAATCAGGTAGTTTGGGTAATGAACCGCCAACATAAATGGCACTGAACGGTGCGCCGGGGAGTTTGTCCGCCAAGCCATCACAGGTTTTATAGCTGATATTAGTATAGTCCATATCGCTAAGTATTAACTGGGCGCGCTGTTGCTGTTCAGCATCAATATCAACACTGATTACTTTACCGGCCATTTTTGCCAGTATGGCTGTAGCATAGCCGGAGCCTGTGCCGATTTCTACTACGGTATCGGTCAGATTAAGTTTCAGTGCCTGAATCATTCTGGCTACGACTTTGGGTTCAAGCATTTTGCCACCGTTAGCCAGCCCGAGTGCCTGATCTGTATAGGCTACTTCCTGCTGCTGAGGCAGGACAAAACGTTCACGCGGAATGTCGGACAGGACATCCAGTAAATCAAAATCTAATACGTCCCAAGGACGGATTTGCTGCTCAACCATGTTATAGCGGGCGTTATTGAAATCCATGTCTGCTCCGAAATGCTGATACCCGCCGGGCGGGTGGAATAGTAAGTGGTTTAGAAAGCAATATGCTCTGTTATTAGGCTATTATATACGAATATAGTTTAAGTGAATTATAAAACTATTTACGGTACGGCAGTAGGGTATTGGTTAATCAATTCTGCTGTTCAGATTACAGGTAGTCAGACAGAATCATGTCTGATGCTTTTTCTGGCATGGAAAAAATCATACGGCTATTTATTCAATACGATATAAGATAATTGTTTTTAATTTGTTTTTATCTGTTTTTTTGCAGATAAGTAGATTTCCTTATGGCTGTTTTCTATTATTTTCTTTCTATTAGAAGATATAAAGAATAAATCTGGTCAACAGAATTATTTTGATCAAGTTAAGACAATATTTACCTTGGGTTAAATGTATATAGTTGCAGTTAAACATGTGCTTAATTCTGAGTAATGACAAGGCACAAATGGTAATTTTCCGTTACAATGCCGCCATTTTAAAGCTGAAGCTAATTTATGGCATGAATAATAGCTTTCTGTCATAGCCATACGCTCAGGTTTGGCATGTTATTTGTCTTAAGGGAAAATATATGTGGCAGCAAAAGTGGGTAATAGGTAATTGGAAAATGAATGGCAGTAATGCAGCTAACCGCACGCTGCTGCAAGGATTGCTTCAACCTGTAAACGCGGCTGCGGCACAGGTATATTGTGGTATTGCCGCCCCGAATGTTTATCTTGCCGGTATCAAAGAATTTGCTGCCAATACAGCACTGGCTGTAGGCGCGGAAGATGTCAGCCGGTTTGCTGTTAATGGAGCTTTTACCGGTGAAGTAAGTGCACAGATGCTGGCTGATGTCGGAGCGCAGTTTGTGCTGGTCGGACATTCGGAGCGCAGACAGTATTTTCAGGAAGATAATACTATTCTGCTGGAAAAGATGCAGAACAGTATTGCAGCAGGATTGCTGCCTATTTTGTGTGTAGGCGAAACACTTGCCGAACGGGAAGCCGGACAGGAAGAGCAGGTAGTAGCTGCACAGTTGTCATTGCTGGCAGAGGCAGATCTGAGTGAAGTAGCGGTGGCATATGAGCCGGTATGGGCAATAGGGACGGGGAAAGTTCCGGTTACAGAACAGATTGCCGCCATGCATGAGTTAATTTACCGGCAAATCTTGTCTTTATGTGGTAAAGATGTTAAAATCCGCGTCCTTTATGGCGGTAGTGTCAATGCGGGCAACGCGGCTGAAATTCTGGCTGTGTCACATGTTGACGGTGCTTTGGTTGGCGGTGCCTCATTGCAGGCTGACAGTTTTGCCGCTATTATTCAGGCTGCATATGCGCCTGCTTGATAAAAGTTGATATCATGGAAGCATTTAAAACCCTTATTTTAATCGTGAATATTTTCGCGGCGCTGAGTGTTATTGTGCTGGTGCTGATGCAGCAGGGCAAAGGTGCTGATGCGGGCGCGGCATTTGGTTCCGGTAGTGCTCAGGGTGTTTTTGGTGCAGCCGGCAATGCAAATTTCCTCAGTCGCAGCACAGCAATTGCTGCTACTGTATTCTTTGTTACCTGTTTAGCTTTAGGCTATATTTCCACACACCGGCACAGCGGGCTGGATTTTAGTAATGTGAAACCGAAGCAACAGGTAGTAGTACCGGCAGCCACACCTGCCAGTGCGCCAGCCGTACCGGCGAAACCGGCACAAAAACCGCTGATACCGGAATAAACATTTTTTACAGTTAATTGCCGACATGGTGAAATTGGTAGACACGCCATCTTGAGGGGGTGGTGACCTCAGGTCGTACGAGTTCGATTCTCGTTGTCGGCACCATATAAAAATTAATAATTTATATTTTGTACATCGTATATACGAATGTGTGTGGCTAGTAAAAAGCATAATGAAATTATATTGTTGATTTTATTTAAATAATAGGGCAGCCTGTCTGGGCTGCCCTATTTGTTTATATTTATATCTGTATACCGTCTGATTCGTCCGGCCAGATAAACAGTCTGCTATATCAGAAGTGTTATATGGATTAAAAGATATAAATTATTGGAAAAATAAAGATGACAGATACTGATCCTTTTGTGCATTTTGAAGACCTGGATAGTGAACTAACTCAGTCTTTTATTCAGCAGGCAGATGCAGCTGCTCAGGCTGAGTTTGCATCGAGTGATGAATATACAGCGGTGCGTGATGATATTGTGACAATGTTGCAGGATGAGCAGCAAATTCCTTTTTGTCAGGAACACCGTGCACATATGTATCATTTTTATCAGTCAGCGGAATTTCCGAAGGGTGTGTACAGGGTATGTTCTGCGGCCAGTTATCGTGCAGGCTTGCCTGAATGGAAAATTTTGTTTTCAGTAGCTGATTTTGATTCTCTGCTTAACGATGATGTGTACTTACAGGGAGTGGCTCATTATGTGCAGGCACCGGAGCATGTATTAATCAGTCTGAGTGCGGGCGGATCTGATGCTGCTTATACAATTGAATTTAATCTGGCTGAGCGTAAAGTTGTCGAAGGCGGTTTTCATTTTCCGCTCAGTAAAAGCATTATTAGCTGGCGTGATACTGAAAGCGTATGGGTATGTCCGGCCTGGGATGAGCGGCAGTTAACGCAGGCGGGTTATCCCAGACAAGTGTGGCTGATGCGCCGCGGACAATCTTTTGCAGAAGCACTGCCGATACTGGAAATGGCCGCAGAAGGCATGATGGTTAATGCCTGGCGTTATCTGGATAGCCAGGGCGCACCGATTGATTTACTTGAAGCAGCAGAAGGGTTTTATCACAAACAGTATTATCAGGTACTGGCTGATTTTAGTGTTAAGCCGCTGGGATTGCCGGATGATTGTGAATTGATGGGTTATCTGTACGGGCAATTGCTGGTGCAGTTACGCAGTGACTGGCAGCGGGCAAATAAATCCTATCCGGCAGGCAGTCTGGTGGCAGTGAAGTTGCACAAAGGTGAGCTTGGTGCGGCTGAGCTGATTTTTTTACCAACTGAAACTCAGGCTATTGAAAATATTGAAACTACACGACGGTTTGTGCTGGTGTCCATACTGGATAATGTGCATAGCCGTTTGCTGGCGTGGCATTTTGCAGATAGCCGCTGGCAGGAAATTACTTTGCCGAATTTGCCGGAAGGTGCACTGGAAATTACTGATCAGCCGTGGGGCGGTGATGTGGTGTATCTAGCTATCAGTAATTTTCTTGAGCCTCTGACTTTATATACGCTGGATATACATCTGGGTGAGTTGTGTGTTATGCGCCGCCAGCCACGGCAATTTAATCCGCAAGGAATGCAGGTACGGCAATTTAATGCAGTTGCAGCTGATGGCACATTTATTCCTTATTTTCATGTTGGTAAACAAATCGGTGAGGATACGCCAACAATTGTTTATGTGTATGGTGGTTTCGCTATGCCGCAACTGCCGTATTATCTGGGCAGTATTGGCAGGCACTGGCTGGCCAGAGGCTATGCTTTTGTGCTGGCAAATGTCCGTGGCGGAGGTGAATTCGGACCATTATGGCATCAGGCTGCTCAAGGGATTAATAAACATATCAGTGTTGGTGATTTGCTGGCTGTGCTGCATGATTTATATAAACATCATCGAGCTGTGGCAGCACATACAGCGATACAGGGCGGTAGTAATGGCGGTCTGGTAGTGGCATCTGCTTTCTGCCGTGAGCCGCAGAGTATGGGGGCAATGGTGTGCGAAGTGCCACTGACAGATATGTTGCGTTACCCTTATCTTTCAGCAGGTTCTTCGTGGATTGATGAATACGGAAATCCTGAGAATTCTTTGGAAAGACCGGCATTAAAGCTGCTTTCTCCTTATCATAATTTGGGTGATTTGCAACACTATCCGCCGGCATTGATTACTACTAACCGGCACGATGATCGTGTGCATCCGGCACATGCACTGAAGTTCTATGCACGTCTGCGGCAGCTGAAGCAGCGGGTATGGCTGGCAGCACCTGATACTGGCGGGCATGCAGGTGGCGGAACACAGGAAAATACAGCAGCGGAGCTGGCTCTGATTATGAATTTTTTATATAAAACTATTGTTAATAATGATTCAATATAAATCATATTGCTTGTCGCAAAAAATCAGGCTGTGCTAATATGGCTGCCGCTTGCTGTTAAATTTGCACTTGGGTGATAAGTAAAAGTGCGGTGAAAATCACTGAAAACCACGGAAAAGACGGCAAAAAACAATTTAAATGGAAAACTCTATTTTTATTAGGTACAATAATATCAACAACTAAAAAAGTTGATTTATTCAATTAACCCTGTCCGCACTTACTGCCGGGCAAAGAAAAGAAAGATCAGTCAATGGATAATAATATCGAACAACGTGTGAAAAAGATTGTTGCAGAACAATTAGGCGTGAGTGAAGCTGAAGTAAAAAATGAATCTTCTTTCCAGGAAGATCTGGGTGCTGACTCACTGGACACCGTTGAATTGGTAATGGCTCTGGAAGAAGCTTTTGGTTGCGAAATTCCGGACGAAGAAGCTGAAAAAATTACTACCGTACAACAAGCTATCGACTTTGTTGGCGCTCACTTGAATTAATTCCGTGTAGTGTTGGTCAAATTCAAATTCCTCTGTCGAAATAAGGCGCACTTTTCGTCTGATTCGGTAGAGGTTTTTTTCTTACGAGCAAAATTATGAGTAAAAAAAGAGTAGTCATTACCGGCCTGGGTCAGGTATCTCCTGTGGGTAATGATGTAACCACAGCATGGCAAAATCTACTTGCAGGTAAAAGCGGCATTGGCACTATTACCCATTTTGATGCTTCGTCTTTAGTTTGCCAGATTGCCGGTGAAGTTAAGAATTTTGATGTAACTCAGTACATCAGCGCAAAAGAAGCACGCAGAATGGATTCGTTTATTCATTTTGGTGTAGCTGCTGCGATGCAGGCAATTGCAGATGCCGGACTGGATGACATACCGGGGCTGGATAAAACCCGGGTAGGGGTGAATATCGGTGCCGGTATCGGTGGATTACCTGCGATTGAAGCAACGGCACGGACTGTTGTGGAACATGGGGCACGTAAAATTAATCCGTTTTTCATTCCCAGTTCTCTGATTAATCTGATTTCCGGTCATGTTACTATTCTTAAAGGCTATCAGGGACCGAGCTATGGCATGGTTTCAGCCTGTACCACCGGTGCGCACAGTATTGGTGATTCAGCACGTCTGATTAAGTATGGTGATGCAGATATTATGATAGCCGGCGGGGCAGAGGCGGCTATTTGTGAGCTGGGTGTAGGTGGTTTTGCTGCAATGAAAGCATTATCAACCCGCAATGATGATCCGGCTACAGCATCCAGACCATGGGACAAACAGCGTGACGGCTTTGTGATGGGTGAAGGTGCCGGGGTAATGGTGCTGGAAGAGTATGAGCATGCACGTAAACGCGGTGCCAGAATCTATGCTGAACTGGTGGGTTTTGGTATGAGTTCAGATGCATATCATATTACTGCGCCCAATACTGAGGGGCCGGCACTGGGTGTGACACGTGCTCTGAAAGACGGTGGTTTAAACCCTGAAGATATTGATTATGTGAATGCTCACGGTACATCGACCCCGCTGGGTGATGTAAATGAAACCAATGCATTAAAACTGGCTTTGGGTGAGCATGCTAAAAAACTGGTTGTGAATTCAACTAAATCCATGACCGGCCATCTGCTGGGCGGTGCCGGCGGTGTGGAAGCGGTATATACAGTAATGGCTATTCATACCCAAAAATCTCCGCCAACAATCAATATCTTTGAACAGGATACTGAAGCGGGATGTGATCTGGATTATTGCGCCAATGAGGCGCGTGATTTGCCGATTCGTGCAGCTATTTCCAATTCGTTTGGTTTTGGTGGTACGAATGGTTCACTGGCGTTTAAACGCTTTGAGGATTAATCATTTTTAAATGTATTTTATGAGCACAGGTTGTCTGACAACAGGCAGCCTGTGTTTTTCTATTCATGCAGCTATGATTGAATTGAGCAGATTAATGCCCGAAGCGTTCTTTGCAGACTGGTGCATAATGTGAATCAGCTGTATTCTGCTAATTTGGTACGGTATTTCAGGCAACCTGAGTCTGAGTTTTTGGATACAATATGTTTCGTTAAAGCTGTTTGTGCCGGTAATGAATGAAATGCCGTATTTGTAAGTTATCTGGCTTCTGAAAGTATTGAGAAACAGGGCAGTTATTTGCTGATAGTTTGTTAAAGGGAATATTTGACATGAATATTGGTGTGCTGGGTGCAGGAGCGTGGGGAACGGCTCTTGCCATTCACTTTTCTCTGCATGCACACAAGGTCTGGTTATGGACACACAATATCCGGCATGTGCAGCAATTACAGCAGGAGAGGGTAAACAAACGGTATCTGCCTGATTTTGTTCTGCCAGAAAACCTTTCTGTTGTTGATGCGTTTGCGCCGGCAGATTTAATCATTATTGCCACACCGGTATCTGCTTTGCGGGAAAGTGCCCGGAAGCTGGTTGAGGCCGGTATGGGTGAAGTACCTGTTATTGCAGCCTGTAAAGGATTTGAGCAGCAAACCGGCTTGTTACCGCAACAGGTACTGGCAGAGGTTATGCCGGAGAATAATAACTGCATCGGTGTGCTGTCCGGACCAAGTTTTGCACAGGAACTGGCTCAGCAGTTACCTTGTGCTGTTACGCTGGCATCGGAAAATTTTGCCTGGATTCAGTCTCTGGCGGCTACGCTGAATAATACTGTTCTGCGCTTATATGCGAATGCTGATGTGATCGGGGCGGCAGTAGGCGGGGCAGTAAAGAATGTCATGGCTATTGCAACGGGGATTGCTGACGGTCTGCACTACGGGATTAATGCCAGAGTGGCATTAATGACACGGGGTATGGCAGAAATATCGCGCCTGAATCATGCTCTGGGTGGTCAGGCTACAACGTTAATGGGTTTGTCCGGTATGGGGGATTTGATTCTTACCTGTACGGGATCACTGTCGCGTAATCGCCGGGTAGGTTTATTGCTGGCAGAGGGTAAATCACTGCCTGAAGCATTAACTGAACTTGGACATGTCGCCGAAGGTGTATATACTGTAGAAGAGGTTTGCAGGCAGGCGGATTCACTGGGGGTTGATATGCCGATTGCCAATATCCTGAAACAGCTGTTTCATGGTCGTACTGAGGTACAGGCAATGGCAGAAATTCTGATGGAAAGAGCGCCTAAAGCGGAATAATAATTATTTGTTATAACGAAAAAACCGGATTAGCAGTACTGAGAAATCAGGTAATTCATGCTGCATTAATTAAGGACGGAAGCGGGTAGGGAATGGAAAATCAATTAGAACAACTGGAAGATAGTGTTAAGCGGCTGGTAATACAATTCAATTCTCTTTTGGCAGAAAAACATCAGCTGACTCAGCAGCTGGCAACTGCAAAAGAACAGTTACACAAACAAAATGAAGATTTTCAGTTAGAACGTGAACGGATACGTAGTCAGCATGAAAAGGAAAAATTTCATTTACAGGAAAGCATGCAAACTACTATTGACGGGCTGATTGCTGAAAAGAACCGCACTACTTCGGTAGTGAAAGCATCCAGTGATGAGCTGCTGCGGCTGCTGCAACGGCTACCTCAAATGCAGGAGGATTTAAATGGATGAAATTCAACAGGTTCGTGTGGAAATTCTTGGTCGTCCTTTTAATATAGGCACGCCCAGAAGTGAACACGAAACGTTGATGCAGGCAGTAAAAATGCTGAATGAAAAAATTACTGCTATTCAGAGTTCCGGAAGAATTGTTGAAACAGATAAAATTGTAATTATGGCTGCGCTCAATCTGGCTCACGATCTGCTCAAACTGACCGTGCACGGAAATTTGGCAATTGGCGATTATGAGCGTAAAATGCAGGATATGATACAGTTGTGTGAAAGTACACTCACACTTGTGGTAAAATAAAGTTTTCTTCCCCTGCGGTGTTCGTAAGGACATATATTCCTTTGAACCAATAATTCGCTTTTTTGGCGGTTGGGTAATGGTGGGCGTGAGCATTCCCTGTGAATGAACCCGAAGCCATTCGATACTGCCAGCCTTGTCCTCAAGGTTCAAGCGGATGGCGTCCAAACCGGCACCTGCGGGGGAAACTTTCATAAACAGGCTGTCTGATGATTCAGGCAGCCTGTTTTCATTAGCCGATTTGCCGTATGTATCGGTTAGCTGCGTAGCACTTGCTGAATTTCCAAGTTCTGGCGGCTCAGTTAAATGACAAAGGTTTTATGGGTAGTTTGGTGGCCGGATATATTTCTTTCAACTGTAGAAGTATGAATTAATGCTTTTTGGTCTGTATATTTATATTACTACCCGCTTTACTGCTGCTGAATAATCAACTAGCCAGTTTTTAACCCAGATTATTGCTGTTCACTTGAACAAATCAGGTAAAATTAACGCGGTAATAATGTGCTTGTGCACTGGCCGACACACTGGATGCTGTTATTTGTAATTTTCAGTATATTGCTCAGAAAGCTGAAAGTTCAGCCGGCCGGTTTTCTCTCTTTTTATTTCGGATAAACCAGATAATAATTGTTCTGGTATGAAAAGTACTATGTCCAAAAATTTTTCCTATGTTCCATTGCGTCTGCATACCGAATTTTCTATTGAAGACGGTATTGTACGGATAAAAGAGGCAGTTAAACGCGCCAGTACTTTGGGAATACCTGCATTAGGTATCAGCGACCTGATGAATGTATTTGGCATGGTGAAATTTTATAAGGCATGCCGTAATGCGGGAATCAAGCCGATTATGGCGGTAGATGTGCGTCTGGAGAATCCGGAACAGCCGGACAAGCCTTTTCGCCTGATGCTTGTGGTCAAAAATCATGCAGGTTATTTACGTCTGAATGAGTTACTGACAAATGCTTATGTGGGTGAAGACCGCAATCCGCATCAGGCAATAGTACGTCAGCAGTGGCTGGCAGAAGGAGACAATACTGGCTTAATCTGTTTATCCGGAGCACAGTATGGTGAAATTGGTCAGGCTTTACTGTCACAGAAACCTGAGCAGGCTGCACAAGCTTTAATTAAATACCGGCAATGGTTTGGTGATGGTTTTTATCTCGAAGTGCAGCGTTTGCCTGAGCGGCCGGAATGGGAGGCAGTGGTAGCCGGTAGTGTGGCGCTGGCGGCTGAGCATCAGATAGCCGTGGTGGCAACCCATCCGGTACAGTTTATGGATACTGATGATTTTCAGGCACATGAAGCACGGGTTTGTATTGCCAGCGGATATGTACTGACTGATAAACGCCGTCCGCATGATTTTGTGCCCAGTCAGTATTTTGTTACGCCTGAAGAAATGGCGGCACGTTTTGCCGACATACCTGAAGCTTTATCCAATACGGTGGCTATAGCTCAACGCTGTAATCTGACGCTGACACTGGGGAAAAACTATTTGCCGCTTTTTCCGACACCGGAAGGGATGACGCTGGATGATCTGCTGGTTCAGCTGAGTAATGAAGGATTGCGTGAGCGCATGGTATTTCTGTATCCGGATGAAACTGAGCGGGCACAGAAAATGCCGGAATATCAGCAGAGACTGGATTATGAGCTGGGAATTATTATTCAAATGCAGTTTCCCGGTTATTTTCTGATTGTGCAGGACTTTATTAACTGGGCTAAGCAGAATGGCTGTCCGGTAGGTCCGGGACGTGGTTCCGGTGCCGGTTCGCTAGTGGCGTATTCATTGAAAATTACTGATTTGGATCCGTTGCGTTATAACCTGCTGTTCGAACGTTTTCTGAACCCGGAACGGGTATCAATGCCAGACTTCGATATCGATTTTTGTCAGGAAAACCGTGGTCGGGTTATTCAGTATGTACGCCATAAATATGGTGTGCCTGCGGTTAGTCAGATTGTTACTTTCGGTACGATGTCGTCGAAATCTGTGGTACGTGATGTCGGGCGTGTGCTGGATTTACCGTTTGGTTTGTGTGACCGTTTGTCCAAACTGATACCGGTTGAAACAAATAAACCACTCAGTCTGACAAAAGCAATGGAAGCAGAACCGCAAATCCGGCAACTATTGCAGGAAGAAGAAGCTGAAGAGCTAATGACGCTGGCGCTGAAACTGGAAGATCTGACGCGCGGTCTGGGTATGCATGCAGGCGGTGTGCTGATGGCTCCGGGAAAAATTGCCGATTTTTGCCCGATTTATCAGGCTAGCGGTGATGATGCGTCTCCGGTTTCGATGTTTGATAAAGATGATGTTGAGCAGATTGGTTTGGTGAAATTCGACTTTCTCGGACTGCGCAATTTAACCATCATCGAAATGACGCAAAAATTTATTCTGGAAACCACTGGTCAGAAGGTTGATGTCAATCATATTCCGCTGGACGATGCAGAGACGTATGCCAGTATTTTTGCTAAAGGTAATACAACAGCAGTATTCCAGTTTGAGTCGGTAGGTATGAAAAAGATGCTGGTGACAGCACGTCCGACCAAATTTGAAGAAATTATTGCGTTTGTGGCTCTGTATCGTCCGGGGCCGATGGATCTGATTCCGGATTTTATCCGGCGTATGCATGGTGAGGAAAAAGTAGAGTATCTGCATCCCAATCTTGAACCGGTATTAAATTCTACTTACGGGGTGATGGTTTATCAGGAACAGGTAATGCAGGCAGCACAGGTTTGCGGCGGCTATACACTGGGTGGTGCCGATTTGCTGCGTCGTGCTATGGGTAAGAAAAAAGTTGAGGAAATGGTGAAGCATCGCGCCATTTTTGAGGCTGGTGCCGCTGAAAAAGGCATAGATAAGCAAACGGCCAATGAAATTTTCAATTATATGGAAAAGTTTGCCGGCTATGGTTTCAATAAATCGCATGCTGCGGCTTATGCTCTGGTGTCTTATCAGACTGCATGGCTCAAATGCCATTATCTGGCTGAATATCTGGCCGGTACGATGTCCAGTGAATTGACTAATACAGATCAGCTGAAAATTTTTGTTGATGATGGTATTGAAAACGGGATTACTTTCCTGCCACCGAGTATTAATGAATCCTTTTACCGGTTTACCCCGAATAATAAAAAGCAGATTCGTTATGCACTTGGAGCAATTAAGGGAACGGGCGAAGGTGCTGTAGAGGCTATTGTACGTGCGCGCGAAACAGGTGGCGCATTTACAGATTTATTCGATTTTTGTCAGCGAGTAGATCGCCAGCATCTGAATCGTCGTACGATTGAGGCTTTGGTGCGCGCCGGTGCTTTTGATGAATTGAATCCGAATCGGGCTCAGTTACTGGCCAATATCGGTCTGGCGATGGAGAATGCTGAGCAGGTAGCTGCCAATGCGAATCAGGGCGGGCTGTTCGATATGGTTGAAGATGCTATAGAGCCTTTACAAATGGAAAAGGTGGCACCATGGCCACTGGCAGTAAAGCTGGCCGAAGAGAAGCAGGCAATGGGTTTTTATTTTTCCGGCCATCCGTTTGAACCATATGCTGATAAAGTACGTGCACTGGTTAGCAGCAAACTGGCAACACTGAAACCATCTAATAATAAGCAGAAAGTAGCCGGTTTTGTTACCGGTGTCCGCTATATTATGGGAAAACGCGGCAAATTTGCTGTGGTGCAGCTTGAGGATGGTACCGCTAAACAGGAAGTTGTAGTAGCGGGGCAGGCGCTGGAAGAATACGGAGCCAGCCTGAAAGCAGATCAGGTATTGATTATGGAATGTAAGGTTGCTGTTGATGAATACAATGGCGGTGACGGATTACGTATCACTGCTGATGATGCATTCACGCTGGCACAAGCCAGCGCCCGCTATGCACGCAGTCTGCATTTACACATTACTGCGGATACTCCTGTCGGACAATTGGCCAGATTACTGGAACCATACCGTGAACAGCAGGCTCATGTGCCACTGAAATTTTGCTGCCGACATCAGCAGGCATATGGTGAATTGCGAGCGGATAGAAACTGGCTTATCAAACCTGAGGCTACCTTATTTGATGAACTGTATACCTTGCTTGGCGATGAGGCAGTACAGGTGAGTTTCTGAGTGTAAACCTAAAAATTGAGCGTATTTATGTACGATATGTACCCTCTTGTCTGAATGTATGATAAAGATAATTATTTTAAATTTTATGTGTTATTGGTAAATGTTTAAGAACATCGGCGAAGTGCGGCCAGGTGTTCGGCCTGTATTCAGTATCTGTAAAATTTGAAATTATCGGTTTTTGCTTAAAATCATATTATTTTATTGCTGTGAATTAAGTGTGTTTATTATTAACACGCTGTATATCATAATTTTTACCGGAGTTTGGAATAACTGAATTTCAATCAGTCCGGGATTGCGGTTTATACTGAACTATGAAGCTGATTTTGTCTGCATCTGTTCTGAATGCATTACCACCCTTACCTCAGACAGATGCTGATTGGGCTGTCTATTTTTTATACTGTGCTAATGATACATTTTATTGCGGGATAACTAATCGGCCGTTAAAGCGCTGGCAGGCGCATTATGCGGGTAAGGGGGCAAGATATACACGCATGTATCCGCCACTTGAGATGCGTCTGATTTGCCGGAACATTACTAAAGCCGCTGCAGCACGATGTGAATATCGGCTGAAGCGGCTTAAATCTTCAGACAAGGCAGTTTTATGGCAATTGCTGGAAAATTATCTTCCTTAAAACTGAGTTTATATATCAGTTAAACTGCTAGTCCGATGTTACATCAGAGAATCAAAACCCTCATCGGATGAGGCAGGAGTGGTAGTAATTGGAACCTTCTTTACTGATGTGGGTTGTTTTTTTGCAGGTGTGGTGGTTGGATGTAACGGAGTAATATTTTGTTGCTTAGGTGTTTCGTCCGTGTCCTCATCTACTTCAATACTACTGCCTTCCGGTGTGATTTCCTGTTTAGAATTGATATTGTCTGAATTAACGTTTTTGAATTCTACAGTTTCACCTTTACCGCTTGTCCACTGTAGTGAGCTCAGATTGCCGCTAACTTTGGTTTTGCCCGTACTGCAGGTAAGACAAATCAAAGTATTGGCCGGTTTGCCCAGAGCATTGTTTAAACGTTGCTGGTCAACCCGAAGCTGATGCTGTTCTGCCCATGAACTGATACTCTGGTTTAAGAGCTTTCTGTTCAGGTTTCGTTTATTATAAGGATCGCGATAAACGGCAATCCAGATATCATTTTGTTCATCTGTGTTAACTGATACCTGCTGGTAAATGACGGCAGCATCAGCACCGCTTTGTACTGTTGCGGCAAAATCCAGTGCATTCGGGCTGCGTAAACGCACACAGCCATGACTGCGTACACCAGGTACGCTGCTGGGTACATTGGTACCATGAATGCCAAGCCCCAGCCGCGGTTCACCGAGACGGACAAATACGGGACCAAGCGGGTTATTCGGGCCGGGTGGTACAGATTTTTGTACGGCTTTACCGCTTGCCGCCATTTCTTTTTGAATACTGCGCGGGACACTCCATGTAGGATTAGATACTTTGGCACCAATTTTGTATTCACCCAGCGGTGTTTGTGTGCTGGCTTTACCTACAGTTATCGGATAAGTTTTAATTAATTTTCCGTCCTGAAACAGAAATAACCGCAGTTGCGGAACATTCAGGATAACTTGCTGTCCCTGACTGGGTACTGCGTAGTCAGGCATGGGAATGGCAGCATATACACCAGTGGAGATAAGGGTAGTGGCCACTGCATAAAGTATTGGTTTTAACATTATTCTTAAAATCCAGTATGGCAATATGGATATAATCATAACGTAATTTGTCTGTAATGTGAGAAATTAAATACAATTAAATTTATTTAAGTTCATTTCTGGCTTGAGGTTATAGCTTGGAACAACGATTTACAGCACAAATTACAGACTGGAATCAGGAAGGGCGCGGCGTTGCCCGGGTAGACGGTAAGGCGGTATTTATTGATGAGGCATTACCAGGTGAATTAGTAGAATGGCAGCCGGTGCGGATAAAAAAATCCTATACTGAAGGTAGGATTAGCCGAATACTGATGCCGGCTAATGCTCGTGTACAACCGCCTTGTGAATATTATGCTCATTGTGGCGGTTGTAACAGCCAGCATATCGAGTTTACTGCTCAGGTGGCACTAAAACAGCGTGCATGGCTAAGTCAGATGCGGCGTCTGGGTAAGGTTCTGCCTGATGAATTGATGCCGCCTGTTTATGGCTTAGCATGGCATTATCGCCAACGAGTGCGATTACGTGCAGTCTATGATAAAGGCCGGTTAAAGCTGGGTTTTCAGGCCAGACAAAGCCATGCAATTATAGATATTGATTATTGTCTGGTATTACCTGAGGTAATGTCGAAAGCTTTAAAACCAATTAAGCTGTTTTTACAAAACTGGTCTGCAAATACGGTTAAGGGCATTATGCTGCATCAGGGTAATGATGCTATTGCACTCACTATACAGGCTGATGAGTTAAATCAGGCCAAGCGTATGCAGATTGATGGTCTGCTGCAACAGTTACAGCAGCAAAGCGGTTATGTGTGGCAGTGCTGGTTACAAAAAGGTAATAAAACCACTTTAATATCTTCATCTGCGACTTCGGTTCTTGCTTATCGTCTGCCTGAATATCAAATTGAGATTCCATATCAGCCTGAAGATTTTACTCAGGTTAATCATGTGACTAATGCGCTTATGGTACAGCGGGCAATGCAATGGTTGCAGCCATGTGCCGGCGAGCGGATTATTGACTGGTTTTGTGGTTTAGGGAATTTTAGTTTACCGATTGCACGGATGCAGGCAGAGGTGCTGGGTATTGAGGGTGTTGCAGCCATGTGTCAACGTGCTGTGCGTAATGCCAGGCATAATGGTTTGGCCAAACTTGTACGTTTTCAGCAGGCTGATCTTTTTGCTATGAGTACGCAGCGTCTGCGTGAGCTGGGTTATGCGCATAAATGGTTGCTTGATCCGCCACGTGCAGGTGCTCAGGCATTAATACAGTCTTTAAATGAAATTGAAGAGCGGCTGTTACCACGCCGGATAGTTTATATTTCCTGCGATCCGGCTACTCTGGCACGAGACGCAGGTTTACTCGTTAAGCGCGGTTACCGTTATCGCGCCGGCGGTATTATGAATCTGTTTGCGCAAACAGCACATGTGGAGTCGATCGCTGTATTTGACTGGTAAAACAATAATAATGAAACAGGTAAAATTATCTGTTTAGTTAAAAGTAGATGAATATCCTGTAATTATTTCATGATAAGAAATAATATTTTTACTCTTCGAGATGTTGTTATCTGGTTATTCACGTTAATATTGTTGCTGTCAGACTAATGTTTAGAGGTGTTTCTTCATGAATAAATTGGCCAGTATTTTGATGGCAGCGTTGCTGGGAATAACCGTGCCGGCTGTAGCTGCAAATTATAAAATCGATCCTTTGCATGCCAATGCCCGTTTTACACTTGATCACTTTGCAACCTCCAGTAATGTGGGTGGTTTTTATAATCTTAATGGTGAACTTCAATATGATGCTGGTGCGAAAACTGGTTCTGTAGATATAACTATCCCGCTTAGTACTCTGGATACTGGCCGCAGTGAGTTCACGAAACACCTGCAAAGCGAAGCTTTTTTTAATGCGGCAAAGTATCCGAATCTGCGTTTTTCTTCACAGGACTGGATTTTTGATAAGCAAGGCAAGGTCAGAGCATTACGTGGCCAGCTGACTATGGTTGGACGAACTCATCCTGTGACATTACGGGCAACTAAATTTAATTGTTATAAAAGCCCTATGACTCAGTCTCAGGTATGCGGCGGTGATTTTGAGGCTATTATTGATCGCTCACAATGGGGGATCGATGAATATCTGACGGCCATACCAGCCAGCCGGTATGTTAAAATTAATATTCAGATTGAAGCAGCCAGACAGTAAACTAACTGGGTAATTTACACGGATTATCTGTTTTAATAGCAGATAATCCGTTTGTGCTTTGCACAATACTCAGTTTTTAGCCGGTTAGGTATTTAATATACCGGATTGTAATACTTAACCGAGCGCATTTTGATTAAAAGGGTTGCTTTTATTGAAAACAATATTAGATCACAGAGCGGATTTTAAGCTAGAAACAGGTGTAAAGCTGAAATGTTGATTCAAAGATTTGATATTGGTACTCTGTTAATATTATGATTAGGGTTATGGTGTGAATAATCAGATATTCGTTCTTAATGTAAAAGGTGGAAATCGTTATGTGGTGTATCAAAAAATTTAATGAAATTTCATCACACGATTTTTTTCATATTGCTCGCTTGCGTATCGATACTTTCATAGTAGAACAACAACGTATTTATCCTGAGCTGGATGATTGGGATTTGCAGGCTAAACATGTTTATTATCAGCGGGACGGGCAGATACTGGCATATGCACGAATGTTTCTGACTGGTGTTCACTTTACCTTTGGACGGTTTGTGATACATCCAACGGTACGCGGTACCGGATTGGGTGATCAGCTGGTTAAGCTTATTCTGCATTACGCAAAAAATCATTATGCTGAATATCCGGTTAAAATTGAGGCTGACCGGCGAGTACTTAAATTTTATCAGCGGCATGATTTTCAGATACAGGGAACGCCCTATATTTCTAATGGAATCCCTTACGTACAAATGCTGTATCAGCCAAAAAAAACAACGGGCTGAACAGAGTCGGTTATCAGAACTTGTTTATCGCTGTGATTAATATTCTGGCAATAGAAAAAACCGGTACGATTGTACCGGTTTTATTTTTCAGCAAAACTTATTGATCATTCAGACTAATACCATTTTTTTGTAAAAGCTGATTAATTTGTTCCTGTACCTTTTGCTGTTTGGCCTGTTCACGCAACTGCTCTTTAATCTGATTAAATGCAGGTGCGTTAGGAGCCTGACGCATACCGGCTACTTTCAGCAGAAAAAAATGACCATCAATGTTGATGACATTAGGTGAGATCTGACCATTTTTCAGCTGAGAAGCTAACTGAGCAAATTCAGGCGGCAACTGTTGCGGGTTCATCCAGTTGCTGGCAGGAGCCTCCGGATTAACCTGTTTATACAGGGTTTCGTAAGCCAAACCTTTTTTCAGTTTAGTTAAGCCTTCTTCAGCCGCTTCTTTGCTTGGAAAAACAATTGGCAGTAAATTGATTTCCTGACTCACTTGTTCATATTGCCGGCGCAAATCACTGTCGTTGATTTCAGTTTTGGCAGCCAGATAATCCACATACTGGGCAGCATAAAATTGTGCCTGTACATTTTGCCATGCAGCCTGAGTATCAGGTTGTTTATCGAGCCCGGCCTTAATAGCTTCAGCTTTTAATATTTCAGCTGATTGCAGGCGCAAGGTGATTTCTTTCTGAATTTCTGCCTTATCCGGTGCCGGAGCATCTGGCTGAGTCTGCATCTGACGCTCAATCTGTTTCAGCATAACGTTAATACGCTGGCTGTCAATTTTGGGCGCATCAGCAAAAGCGAGCCCGGCCGCCATGATACTCAGCCCGGCCAGCCAAGGAATGCTTTTTTTCATGTTGAGTATTCCTTATTTTATCTTCTGATTAGTCAATCAAACCAGAGTTAAATTATTATTTGATTGTTGCATTTTTATAAAGCTGATCAATTGCCTGTGCTATTAAAGCGCTTTGCAGACGGCGTGACAGAACAGGTGTCATTTCTTTCTGACTCGGCAGTTTAACATTGCGCTTATCGTTTACATAGAATACAGCATATATATTGCTGTTACCCTGTACTGGTGTGGCAGTGTACTGACCTTTTTTCAGGTCTTTAATGGCGTTATAAACCGGAGTGGCACTTTCCTGTAAATCTTTAATGGCAACGTAACCTTTAGGAATGCCTCCGTTTTCGCGACCGGCAGGATCAATAGTGTATTCTTTAGCTACAGTGCTAAAGTTTTTATTCGCTTTTAACTGAGCAATGGCCTTATTTGCAGTATCAGCATCACGGGTAATGATTTCACCTAATTGTACTTCCTGTGTGCCGCTGTAATATTTGACCATGTCGTTATATGCGTTACTTACATCCTGAGGTTTTACCGGATTGTTTTTTGCCACGTTGGCCAGATAGGCCTGAGTCAGCAAATTGTCTTTAAAGAAAGACCATTCTTCTTTGAAACCCGGTTTTTTATCATCGCCCAGACGTTTGGCTTCCGCTTCAGCCTGACTTAAAGCTTTCAAGTATTCAGGATCTTTATCCAGATTCTGGTTTTTTGCAGCCTGAATCAGCAAAATTCGGGTAATCAGGCGGTTGGTAATATTTTTACGCAATTCAGGGGAATCCTGAATCTGATTCTGGCTTTCCTGTACCAGTATGGCTACCTGGTTATCGACTTCTTTGCTGTCAATTTTGGTTCCGTTAACAGTGACTACTGTCTGGGCAGCAGCAATACCGGTTAATCCAAACATAATGGCAGCAGCAATAAATTGTTTTTTCATGGTTCACTCTCTTTTAGTTTAAGTAGATAAAGTAAATTATTATCTGGTTAAATATTCAATGTTTGTGCATGCCCTGATGCTTAAAGCATGAATGGTATTTGTTCTGAATAAATCTTCAAGTAATTGATGGATCTTACGCTGTCGGGCTAAACGTGATAAACCGATAAAAGCATCGCTGACAATCAGCAGGCTGTAATGTCCGCCACCACCGTGACCTTTATGTCCTGCATGTAAATGACTGTCATCGGTTAGTTCCAGTTGCTGCGGAGCCAGTATTTGCAGACGTGTTTGAATAATAGTCTGAATATCAGTCATTTGGCAGAATTTTTTTAAAAGGGCGGATGAGAATTTCTTCAAATACTCCGGCATCAACGTAAGGATCCTGTTCGGCCCATGCTTGCGCTTCGTCCAGAGAATCAAATTCAGCAACAATCAGACTGCCAGAAAAATGGCTGTCGTCATCCGGGAGGGGATTGGGACCTGCCAGAACCAAACGGTTTTGTGCCTTTAGTTCTTCTAAACGCGCCAAATGTTTTGGCCGTGCTTGCATACGCGCTTCGTGACTGTTATCGGCATCAGTGGCCATTAGCATAAACAGCATTACAACTCATCCTTTTTAGTATACTGACTAATATATACTGCTTGTCCAATAAGAAATAAAAATAATATGGTGGTACTGCCAAAGAGTTTGAAATTAACCCATTGTGCTTCTGTAAAGGTATAAGCCACCCAGAGATTAAGCGAACCCAGTGCCAGCAGAAATACTACCCAGATATAAGTAAGTTTACGCCATGCAGGTTCAGGCATATTTATTTCTTTGCCAATGGTACTTTTCAGTACATTTTTACCACACAAATGTGAAATCATCAGACCGGCGGACATAACCCAGAACAGGACGGTCGGCTTCCACATAATGAAGTGCGCATTTTTTAAAATTATAGTCGCTCCGCCCAGTATGACGACCAGTAACAGACTAACCCACTGCATTGTTTGCAGGCGCCGGTATTTAAACAGGCACCACACAGCCTGAATAATACCTGCTGCGACGGCTACTTCGGTGGCAAGAATAATATTTTTAGTTAAGGCATAGGTAGCAAAGAAAAGAATGACTACCAAAAATTCAAATGCAGCTTTCATTATCAGGACTGAATATCTTTATTTTCCGGTTACGGGTTAAATTAAAGGTGACAGATATACGCCATGATACCCTGAGTTTTTACACTTGGCACGTGTTAAAGCAAGGTATTAAACAAAATTTAACAGTTGTTGTATCAGTTGTTGTATATTGGTTTCAGGCCTTCCTGAGTGTGGTTCGTATGAAAATGTCCACAGATAAATACAGTTAGAAAGCAAATCAGGTACAGGTAACTTGGCATTAAAGTGTCGCAAAAGCTATTATAGCGTGAGATAATATAAAAACAGGTTTAGTGAAAGTTAAACGCCAATTGCATTTATTTAAGTATACTTGTAGAAATTTTCATAATGAATAGGCACACGCTTGACGGCATTGGTGCATTACCGGTGAGGGTACGGGATTGAAAAACGCAAATAATTTAAAGATCATCGCACTGTCTTTATGTATGTTGGCCAGTGCACCTGCATGGGCAGGTCTGGGTAGCTTACAGGTTAATTCGGCGCTGGGAGAGCCGTTCTCAGGTAGTATTGTGGTAACTGGTGATGAAGCCAAAGCAGCATTGCACGGGCGACCTGCTGTTTCCGGAGCTCCGTTACAGGTGCGTGTAACAGCACAAGGACAAAATGCCGTAATTCATTTGCGCTCCAGTAAACCTGTGCATGATCCGATGCTGACTTTCAGTCTTGCTGCCGGTAGTCAGGGGCGGCAGTATACTGCGTTGCTGGATCCACCTGAACGCCATCATTCGGCTGGAAAAAATAAAGCAACCGGCAAACATCCTAAATCTGTACATTCTGCACCAGTGCGTTCTGCAAGAGAAAAATCTGCAGCACGAGCTACTGTCGCACTGCAAAACGGCCTTGCTTCCGAAAATGCGGTAGTGAAATATAATGTCGATAATAATGAAACCTTGATGGATGTTGCGCGTAAGGTACGGCCGCAGGGACTGAGTTTAGAGCAGACCATGCATGCTATACAGGTTGCTAACCCGAATGCTTTTCGTAACGGTAATCCTGATTTGATGTATCGCAATATTAGTCTGAATATTCCTTCTACTTCACAGCTGAAAAAATTATCCAAAGTACCACTTAAAACAGCTGTAAAACCGGAAGTGACACAAAATACAACACCGGCGGTAACAAAAGAAAAAGACAATCCCAAAGTAGCCGCTAATACCAGAGATACGGCTGCGTCGGAAGCTCAAACTAAAGAAAACACTGTTAAAGCAGAAACATCAGCAGCGTCTTCAGTTCCTGCTCAGGCTTCAGCCACTATTCAGGCTTCAGAAGTTGCACAGGCTTCAGCTCCGGCTGCAAGTGCGGCATCTGTGGTGAAGGCAGTACCTGTACAGCCTAAAGTTAATACACAACCTGTTCAGCCTGCAGAAGAACCGGCTGAAGAATCCATGCTGCCTTCATGGTGGCCATATGCTCTGGCCGGTTTGGCCGGTGTTCTGTTGATTGCTGCCTTACTCTGGCAACGAAGCAGAAAACGCAACAGCATAGAATACAGTACTGAGTATGATGAAGATTATTCTTCTGATGATGAAGATGATGATGTGGTATTTGAGACTGAACCTTCTGTAGTCAGTCAGTCTACATCTGTACCAGCTACTACAGCTAAAACAGCTGCGGCTGCTACAGCAGTAACGACTACAGCCAATGCTGCTGCAGATGACGACGATTGGTCGTGGCTGAATGATGCCGCTGCATCGGATAAACCGGCTCAGGCAGATAATAAATCTGCTCCTGCTAAGGAAGTACATTCAGAGCCTGTATCACAGGTACCTGATAAAAAAGTAACAGAAGCCAAGCAGGAAGAAGACGATACTGACTGGCTGAATTTCAATTTCACTGATAATACACCTGCAACTAGCGCAGATACGGCTGCACCGTCATCTGCTGAGCTGGATAGTAATGACGATTTATCATGGCTGGATCAGATTGATGCAACTGAACAGCCCGAAGTTCTGACTTCGCATGAACAACCGGCTGTTACAGAACCTCAGCAAGAGGTGGCAGACAATACGGATTTTGAATGGGTAGTTGCGGAAGAGCAACACCCGGATGAATCTCAGGCTGAAGCACATCAGGATTTTGTGTTACAGGATAACGCATCATCAGACAGTAATGATTTACAACCGTCAGATATATCCTTTAGCTCTGATTTGGATGCGGTTCAGCCCGAACAACAGTCTAAACCGGCAGCAGCAGAAGATGACTCATTAAATTCTCTGGCTGATTTGCAGTGGGATGAAGACTTTAAATTTGATGATGAATCTAAACAGGATACTTCTGCCCTTGAAGAAGTGCATTCCTCTATTGAGCAGACTTTGGCTCCGCATGATCAGCATGCATTTGCAGCAGAAGATGATGCCATTTCCACAGATATTGATTGGGATTCACTAGGAGTAAGTGATGATTCCGACAATCAACCCATTGTTGTTCCTGAGGCCGACACGGAAGAGATTGATATTCCGTCCATGGACTTTGCGCTTGAAGACGATAACTCTAAACCGGCACCAGCTGTTAATGCAACTACTGCACCAACAAGGTCGACCTCTTCATTTGCTACCGGTGATGGTGGGCAGGACTGGCTGGAACAATCAGCCAAACCTGAGCAGGTTGATAAACCTCTGACTCCTGAACAGCAGGCTATTCCATTACAAGCAAAGCTGGAACTGGCAAAAATGTATCTGGAAATGGATGATGCAGTTACTGCTCGTCAAACGTTGCGTGAATTGGTTGATGAAGCTAATGGCGCGATACTGGCAGAGGCACAAAATCTGTTACAGCAATTAGGTGGCTAATTCGCCTTATTTTGGTTGAATTGTCAGTTGCTTTAATTTCTGTATCTGAAACACTAAAATGGTCGAATTCTGTTTATGGAATTCGGCTATTTTATTTGCTGTAAATTTGCCGTATTTTTTAATATATTACGCATATAAATTTCAGTTATTAATTGATTTTATTGCGGTTTATAAGTTTGCATTTAAGGTGTATCAGCTTATGAAACAAGCTGAATAGAATTGTTAAGAAATAGGGTAGTGGTGCGTAATGGCGCGCAGAAGCGGGTTTTGTCGTCAGATAAAATCATTCTGAACTAATATATATTCTGATTTGACTGGACTATTAATGATGTAAGCGATTTATTACCAGGCAATTTTTTATTGCTGCTTTGCTATGAGTAATTATATAGGTTTCAAATATGAAGGCAGTTAACGGCTATGCGATAATAATGGATGTGGTTGATGTGATTTATTTGGATTAGAAACAGGCATGGTTGCTAACAGAGAAGAAAATCAGGTGATTACGCATGAAGGTGGTTTGCCTGTACAGCGCTGGGCATTAACTTTGGCTTATGATGGGCGTGCCTTTCATGGTTGGCAAAAGCAGCCGGATGGTTTGTATACTATTCAGTCGGTTCTGGAAGATGCTTTGAGTTCCATTGCTGCTGAACAAATCAATGTTGTGGTAGCAGGACGTACCGATGCCGGTGTTCATGCAACGGGGCAGGTGGTACATTTTGATACGAGTGCGCTGCGAAGTGCCGAAGCATGGTTGCGCGGTACGAATACAGCGATGGATAAAAATATTCGTATTATCAAAGCACAACCGGTAGCCGCTGAATTTCATGCCCGTTTTGACGCATTCGGGCGACGTTATCGTTATATGCTTGAATCCAGCAGGGTACGTATGCCGCAACTGCGTAGCCGTGTCGGCTGGACTCACTATCCGCTGAATATGGCGCTAATGCGTGAAGCTGCGGCAATGCTGGTGGGAGAACATGATTTTTCCAGTTTCCGCTCCAGTGACTGTCAGGCTAAATCACCGGTAAAAACTTTATATAAACTAAACCTTGTCGGCAGCCCGGAATTAATGGCGATCGATTTTTATGGCAGTGCGTTTTTACACAATATGGTACGTAATATTGTTGGTGCTTTGGTGTATGTGGGTGCAGGTAAATTGAGTGTGGCCGGCTTTGCTCAATTGCTGGCAGCCAGAAACCGGCGGCTGGCACCGCCAACATTTATGCCGGACGGATTATATCTGACCGGTATTGATTATCCGCAGCAATGGGGTGTGGAAACAGCTGCTTTACCGGTATGGCTGTGGCCATATCTGGATTAATGCCAATATTGCGGGCAAGTTTAAAAAGGGGCCGTGGATGAAAATTCGAAGCAAGATTTGCGGGATGACCCGCGCTGAAGATGCAATACTCGCTGCCAAGCTTGGGGCAGATGCAATCGGACTGATATTTTTTTCTGGTAGTAAACGCTGTGTTTCTATTGAGCAGGCGCAGACAATTGCTCAGTGTATACCTCCGTTTGTAACAGTAGTAGGGTTGTTTGTTAATGCTGCTACAACTGAAGTACAGGAAGTGCTGAGGCATGTGCCTCTGGATGTACTGCAATTTCACGGGGATGAAAATGCTGAATTCTGCCGTCAGTTTCAGCGTCCGTATATTAAGGCAATAAGAGTACGTGAAACAGCTGATATTGAAGCTGCAGCAGCTACATATACAGATGCCCGTGCTTTGCTGTTTGATGCAGCTGTTGCCGGGCAGTATGGCGGTACAGGTCAGACTTTTGACTGGCAGATGCTGCCAGACAGGCTAGATATTCCATGGATACTTTCTGGTGGTCTGAAGCCGGAAAATATTACTTCGGCAATCAGACAAAGCAAAGCTATGGCTATTGATGTATCCAGTGGTGTGGAAGCATCGCCCGGAATTAAAGATGAGCAAAAAATGCGGGCTCTGATGGCGGCAGTTAATCAGTTTTCTGAATAAGTAATAATCTGATTTTATAATAAAAAATAAGAATTTTTATGCGGTATTTATTATTGCATAGGAACTGAAAGCAATATCCGCAAGTCTGATTTTTATTCAGTTTATTACTGAGCAATAAAAATATATTTATAAGGAAAGTGCGGTTCTGGTTTTGAAGATGAAAAGCCGGAGAGTGAAATCATCCTGTTTGAATATTATTTTTGTACTCAAACAAATATGGCTGAAATGATTGAACTTGTGGATATTCTGGTGCTGAAACTGGCTATTTTACGTTTTATTGACAGATCATCATAACAGACCCGATAAAAATAATACTAACCAGTACGACTGATTTATTTTTCTGTTTTAAAACAGAAAAATAAAAGAAAATTTTGTATCGTGATTCTATTTTTCCAGATTTTTATTGGAAGTAATGTCTTGATGTTGGTGCTAGATTATCAGACAGCCGATATTGGTTTTATTAAGATTGGGTTTTTAAATAATGACAGCTATATCAATAAGCATGTAATCAAGTTCATGTTGTTATTTGAAACAGCGCTTATTTATGAATTTAACAACCTGTATTTTTTATTGGTTTTCGTTTTTAATATTGTATTGTCTGATACAAAGCATTTATGCTGTTCTGCCGCGGTATGCTGATATCTTTCTGGATAGCAGGGTTTATATTGGTGATATCAGGATTTTTTATTAACACAGAAGCAGAACTCTTTTATTTATTCCGGATTAAGTATGGATAACGGGATAATGGATTTAAAAGGTGATAATATGACCGGATAGTTTTACTTTGCGGGTAAATTGTCGCTCAATGGAAAAAAATATGGAAAATTATCACTATCCTGACGAACAGGGCTTTTTTGGTGAGCACGGCGGGCTGTTTGTATCGGAAACACTGATTGCAGCTTTGACTGAATTAAAACAGGTTTATTATGCAGCGAAAGCTGATCCGGCATTCTGGGCACAGTATCATGAGGATTTAAAATATTATGTAGGCCGCCCCAGTCCGGTTTACTATGCACGGCGCTTGTCTGACTATCTGGGCGGAGCACAGATTTATCTGAAACGGGAAGATTTAAATCATACCGGTGCACATAAAATTAACAATACGATCGGTCAGGCTTTACTTGCACAGCGAATGGGTAAAAAGCGCGTTATCGCTGAAACCGGTGCTGGTCAGCATGGTGTGGCCTCTGCTACGGTAGCCGCGCGTTTTGGTCTGGAATGTACGGTATTTATGGGTACTGAGGATATCCGCCGTCAAGCACCGAATGTCTACCGGATGAAGCTGCTTGGTGCTCAGGTGGTTGGGGTGGATTCCGGCTCATGTACGCTGAAAGATGCCATGAATGAAGCATTGCGTGAGTGGGTGGCACGGGTGGATGATACCTATTATATTATTGGTACCTCAGCCGGTCCGATGCCTTATCCGGAAATGGTGCGAGATTTTCAGTGTGTTATCGGAAATGAAGCAATACAGCAGATGCAAGAAGCTATCGGTCGTCAGCCTGATGTAGCAGTAGCCTGTGTCGGCGGCGGTTCGAATGCGATTGGTCTGTTTTATCCTTATATTAATGTGACTGAAACTCGTCTGGTAGGGGTTGAGGCAGGTGGTCTGGGCTTATCCGGTTCTCAGCATGCCGCGCCTATCAGCTCGCACAGCCCGATGGGGGTATTGCACGGATTCCGCGGTTATCTGATGCAGGACGAAAACGGACAGGTGATGAATACTCATTCTGTTTCCGCCGGTCTGGATTATCCCGGTGTAGGTCCGGAGCATGGTCTGCTGCATGATATTGGCCGGGTTGAGTACGAAGCCATGGGTGATGAAGCTGCGATGGAAGCATTTCATTTGCTGTGTCATAAGGAAGGTATTATTCCTGCACTTGAATCCAGCCATGCGCTGGCATGGGCAGTAGCCAATGCACCGAAAATGAGTTCGGATGAAGTCATTCTGGTGAATCTGTCCGGCCGAGGGGACAAAGATATTAATACGGTTGCCCGGCTGGACGGAATTAGTCTGTAGTAAATATTTGTTGTATGTATGAATAAGAGTATTAAACTGTCTTCCGGTCAGATTTTTATGATGGCTCTGGCCATCGGTCTGGCCGTAGCCAGTAATTATTTTGTCTTTCCGCTGATAGAAGTAACTGCACGCTATTTTGGTATGAATGTTGCCAGTAGCGGCATGCTGATTACGCTGACGCAGCTTGCTTATGCGCTGGGGCTGATTTTTCTGGTACCGCTGGGTGATTTGCTCGATAACAAAAAGCTGATTGTATCGCTGTATGTTGTAGTAGGTATCAGTGCGCTGCTGATAGCTTTTGCTCCTGATTTATGGCTGTTTATTGCCGGTCTGGTGATGGTCGGCGCCTTTTGTACAGTGGCTCAGGTGCTGATGCCGCTGGCCGCCAGTCTGTCAGAACCCGAACAGCGCGGGCGGGTAATCGGTACGCTGATGAGCGGGCTGTTACTGGGTATTCTGTTGTCACGTACTTTTTCCGGTATGGTTGCCCATTGGTGGGGCTGGCGTACGGTATATATGCTCGGTGCGGCAATGCTGCTGTTAATGGCACTGATTTTGCAATGCAAACTGCCTCATGTCCAGCGTGAACACAGTACTCTGGGTTACTGGAAAACGCTGGTATCGGTTTGGTCGTTATTATGGCGTACACCGTTATTGCGGCAGCGTGGTGTGCTCGGGGCGCTGGATTTCTGTTTGTTTTCAGTGTTGTGGACACCATTGACGTTATTGCTCAGCCATGCACCTTATCATTTCAGTTTGAGTACAATTGGTTTATTTGGTTTATTTGGTGCGCTGGGGATTTTTGGTTCCAATGTAGGTGGCTGGGCTGCAGATAAAGGCCACACTTATGCGATGACAATAGTTTGTGCCTTACTGTTTTTGCTTAGCTGGTCACTGCTGTATGTCGGAGGGGTGCATTTATGGGCATTGATCAGCGGGGTAATTTTGCTGGATTTTGCGATTCAGGCATTGCATATCAGTAACCAGTCGCTGATTTATCGTTCTGATCCGGCGCTCAAAGGCCGGATTACTTCTGGTTATATGAGTATGTATTTTATCGGTGGTGTACTCGGCTCACTTGCTTCTGCTATGGCTTATGCACATTATGGCTGGAACGGGGTTTCGTTGCTGGGCGGAGGAGTGGCAACGCTGATTTTGCTGTGTGCACTATTCTTTAAATGTGAACGTATATCTTAAATCTGTGCTGCTGAACTGATCTGGCTGCCGGCCGGCGGCGGATTAGTTTCTGTGGTTGGTAATAATTATTATTGTGAATAGGATTATTTATGTCTAATCATGCTGTGATGACAGTGATTGGTAAAGACCGTATTGGTATAGTTGCTGAGGTAGCCACGCTGCTGGCAGAGCATCAGGTTAGTATTGTGAATATCAGTCAGCAGTTAATGGATGATTATTTCACTATGATTATTCTGCTGGATGCGGAAAAATGTACTTTACCACGCTTAGAGTTCAGTAAATTTCTGGATAGTGAAGGCGAAAAACGGGGATTGCACATCCGTGTGCAGGATGAAGCATTGTTTAATGCCATGCACCGGATTTAGGAGTTATTTATGTCTTTTTCTATTCAGAATAATGAAATTCTGGAAACTGTACGAATGGTATCCGACCAGCATTTCGATGTGCGTACGATAACTATTGGCATTGATTTGCATGATTGTATTGATACAGATATTAAGCGCCTGAATGAAAAAATTTATGCCAAGATTACCCGTGTCGGTAAAAACTTGGTACAGACGGCAACTGAGCTGTCGGCTAAATATGGTGTACCAATTGTGAATCAGCGTGTTGCTGTCACACCTATTGCTCAGATTGGGGCTGCCACCGGTGCTGATTCTTATGTATCGATAGCACAGACACTGGATAAAGCGGCAAAAGCCATTGGTATTTCGTTTATCGGCGGTTTTTCTGCATTAGTACACAAAGGAATGAGTGCTGCCGATGAGATATTAATCCGATCAATTCCTGAGGCTATGGCCTGCACAGATGTCGTATGCAGCTCAGTAAATATCGGTTCTACCCGTGCCGGCATTAATATGGATGCTGTACGGCTGATGGGAGAAACCATCCGCCAGACTGCGGCAATCACGCCGGAAGGTTTTGGCTGTGCCAAACTGGTGGTTTTTTGTAATGCGGTAGAAGATAACCCGTTTATGGCCGGTGCCTTTCATGGTGCGGGAGAAGCAGACTGCGTCATTAATGTCGGTGTATCCGGACCGGGCGTGGTATGTGCTGCGTTGCAGAATACACAAGGGCTGTCCCTGACTGAAGTTGCCGAGCTGGTGAAAAAAACCGCATTCAAGATTACTCGCGTGGGTGAACTGATCGGCCATGAAGCCAGTAAAATGCTGGGTATTCCGTTCGGTATTCTGGATTTGTCTCTGGCACCTACTCCGGCAGTGGGGGACAGTGTTGCCCGGATTCTGGAAGCGATGGGGCTGAGTGTCTGCGGAACGCACGGCACGACTGCGGCACTGGCATTACTGAATGATGCTGTGAAAAAGGGCGGTATGATGGCTTCAAGCGCAGTAGGCGGACTAAGCGGTGCGTTTATTCCGGTATCTGAAGATGAAGGTATGATAGCAGCGGTAGAAGCCGGTGTGCTGACTCTGGATAAACTGGAAGCTATGACGGCGGTGTGTTCGGTCGGGCTGGATATGATTGCTGTGCCGGGCGATACTCCGGCCAGTACATTGGCGGGAATTATTGCTGATGAAGCCGCTATCGGCCTAATTAATAGTAAAACTACAGCCGTGCGGGTGATTCCGGTTACCGGTAAGGATGTCGGTGATTACGTAGAGTTTGGCGGTTTACTCGGTCGAGCTCCGGTTATGCCGGTGAAATCCGGTTCCTGTGAGGTATTTATTAATCGTGGCGGACGAGTACCGGCACCGGTGCAGTCAATGAAAAATTAAGGAATGTGCTGTACCGCATGGTATGATGCAGGCTATGATAATCAGCACTGGCAGTGTTGCAGGCAGATAAAATCTGGCTGTCCGCAGGGAGCGGCAGAATGATGGCTGGCTGAATCAATATACTGCTAAAGTGTTCGGAAATGAGTTGAGAACATAATGAGTAGAATTCAACATACGTTTGAGCAGCTGCATGGACGGACTGCTCTGGTATCGTATATCACTTGTGGTAATCCGGATCTGGCTACAACAGTACAGCTGATGAAAACGCTGGTAGCCAATGGTACAGATATTATTGAACTGGGTGTGCCTTTCTCTGATCCGATGGCCGACGGGCCGGTGATTCAGTCAGCTGCCGAGCGTGCTTTACGCCAAAATGTGTCTCTGAATGATATATTTCAGGTGGTCAGACAGTTCCGGCAGGAAAATCAGACGACACCAGTGGTGCTCATGGGTTATCTGAATCCGGTTTATCATATGGGTTATGAACGTTTTGCCAGTGCTGCTGCGCAGGCTGGTGCGGATGGTGTGCTGACTGTAGACTGTCCGGCCGAAACAATTGATGATTTGCATGAGCAGCTCAGGAAATACGGGCTGGACTGCATTTTTCTGATTGCCCCTACTACCACTGATGAGCGGATTAAACTGATTGGCAGTAAGGCCAGTGGTTTTGTTTACTATGTATCACTTAAGGGAGTGACCGGTTCATCACAGTTGGATACGGCCGAAGTTTCGCGTAAAATTGATCATTTACGCCAGTTTATACAGGTGCCTATCGGTGTGGGTTTTGGTATTCGCGATGCCGACAGTGCCCGCCGTATCGGAGCAGTAGCGGATGCCGTAATCGTTGGCAGCCGCTTTGTGCAGACAATAGCCGAGCATATTGGTCATGAGGCCGAAGCTCTGGCTCCTGTTGTCGCTGAGCTCAGACAAGCTCTGGAATAATCTGTGTAACATCCTAATTCTGTATGGCGGCCTGTTCCGGCTGCCGGCAATAACCGGGAATAAAAGAATGAGTTGGTTAGATAAAATCCTGCCGCCTAAGATTAAAAAAGATGCAGCGGTTAAATCCGCAGGTATCCCTGAGGGATTGTGGCAGAAATGTCCGTCCTGTGCGGCAACTTTATATGCCACGGATTTGAAAAAGAATATGGAAGTGTGCCCGAAGTGCGGATATCATAATCCGGTGTCAGCACGGGAACGTATCAGTATGATGCTGGATGAAACCAAACAGTATGAAATTGGTAAAGACATCAAACCAGTTGATATTCTCAAATTCCGTGACAGCAAGAAATATACTGACCGCTTAAGTGCTGCCCGTAAGCTGACGCAGGAAGATGATGCGCTGCTGGTGGTACGCGGAACCATGAATGGTGTACCTGTGGTTGTGGCCGCTTTTGAATTCAACTTTATCGGCGGTTCAATGGGTTCTGTTGTGGGTGAGCGCTTTGTTCGCGGTGTACGTGAGGCGGTAAAACATAACTGCACCTTTATCTGTGTGGCCGCTTCCGGTGGTGCACGCATGCAGGAAGGTCTCAATTCATTAATGCAAATGGCTAAAACCTGTGCTTCATTACATTTGCTTGCTGATAAATCACTGCCTTTTATATCAGTATTAACCAATCCGACTATGGGCGGTGTGTCTGCCAGCTTTGCGTTCATCGGTGATGTTGTTCTGGCTGAGCCGAATGCTCTGGTTGGATTTGCCGGTCCGCGGGTGATTGAACAAACTGTACGTGAAACTTTACCGGAAGGCTTCCAGCGTTCGGAGTTTTTACTGGATAAAGGGGCAATCGATCAGATTGTTGACCGGCGTGAATTAAAAGATCGAATTGTTCGACTGATTGGTTTGTTACGCTCAGAAGCCAGTGCGGATGCCGCCTGACACAGTTTGTGTATCTGTATAATAGAATAATGGTTATAGCAATGCCCTGATATGTTTTTCAGGGCGTTTTTATTGATAGAGACTAAAAGAATACATCAGTTAATTTTGAGCTATGCCTGTAACTGTGCCAGTAATACCGGTACATGGCTGTGGGCAATATCTTTGGCCGCCGTAAGCAGCCATAGTTGCTGATGCTGCTCATGCAGTTGCTTCAGTGTACGCAATGCTTCCTGTTGTTGTGGCAGGCTGAGTTCCTGCTGATACAGCCGGCAAAATTCCTGATAATGATTTTCAGGATTCTGGTGCAGCCATTTTCTGAGTGGGCCGGACGGGGCAACAGCTTTAATCCACTCAACTCCGCTTAGTCTGATTTTACTGATACCCCGTGGCCACAGGCGGTCTATTAATACTGCCGGCTGCTGATGCTGATAGGTATATACACGTTGAATGTTATACATGGCGATTGAGTTTAACTCTGTAAATTATCAATCATAATTTTTAATATTTGTATCGGCAAGCATGGTAGTGTACCAGTAGCAGGATGGGTAAGCTGATGTGGTAAAAAACTAATAATCAATATCGGCCAGCGTCATGGTTCGAATGTAATAATCAGTATTGTGTATCGTAACAGAAAATTAAAAAGCAGCCGGTGCGGCTGCTTTTTTCTATAAATAATGCTATTTCTGATTTTTATTCAGTTCCTGCTCTAACTCATTTTTAAGCATTAGCCCGGAAATGGTTTTGCCATTCGGGAAAACTAAGGTAGGTGTGCCATCAAAGCCATATTTATTGCCCAGTTTTATGACGTCAGCTACCGGATTATCACAATTAGCCACAGCAGCAGGTTCTTTGCCCTTGCGCATCCACTGAGTCCATGCGGTTGTACGCTCTTTCTGACACCATATCTGTACAGCTTTTTTCTGTGCATTTGGATGTAAATCAGGCACCGGCATCAGGAAAGTATAGACAGTGATATTGTCTATCTGGGCAATTTCTTCTTCGAGTTTTTTACAGAACGGGCAGTCAGGATCGGAGAATACAGCCATTACTCGCTGACCATTACCGCGGACCTCTTTAATTGCTTTTTCTAATGGCAATTCTTTAAAGTCTATTTTGGACATATCGCTGACTCGCTGTTCGGTAAGATTTTTCCGGTGTTCCAGATCAATCAGATTACCAATCATAACATAGGCAGCATTTTCATCAGTATAAATAATCTGATTGCCGGTAATGACTACTTCATAAATACCTTGTAACGGTGTGGTATATACACCCTGTATATTTAATTCGGAACCTTTGAGCATTTTGCTCATTTTACTGGCCAGATTGGCATTTATTTTTTTACTGATTTCCGCATCAGCCGGGCGACCCGCGTCAGTTACATTATTGGCTGCTGATACAGATGCAGTTGTACTACCTGAGGCCGACTTTGCCGCAGAATCAATATTATGTACAGGTGTACCGTCACATGAAGCAATTAGCGGTATGGCCAGTAGGGGTGCAAGCCATTGCCATAGATAAGATTTTTTCATATTGAAATTCTTTTTCTGTCTGTTAATGTATGCCCTGACTGAGAAAGGCATAAAAGTATCCAAGTGGGAAGTTTTGCTATTTTATCGCTAAACAGGATAAATCCGGCAGAACGCCAGACTAGCTGAAAACAACGAAATCTATAGTCTGTTTTATCTGCTTGTATGCAAGGCCTGTCCGGCTACGCGTTAGTATAAAGCAATCATGTTATAAGTGTAATGTTGTTTTGTAGTTAAACGGCTGGCGCAGCCAGTGGCTTCATGCCACAATACTTATCCGATAATTAATGTGAATTCTTGCTATGACTCCGATTTTGGCTTTCGACATAGAAACTGTGCCGGATGTAGCCGGCATTCGTGTTCTGAATCATTTGCCGGCAGAGGTCAGTGATGCTGATGTGGTGGAATTTGCCTTGCAGCAGCGACGAGCCAAAACCGGTAACGATTTTATGCAGCTGCATTTGCAGCAGGTAGTGGCTATTTCCTGCTGTATGCGCTGGGGTACGGATAAAATTCATGTGGGCAGCATCGGAACACCGGAAGACAGCGAAGAAACTTTAATTGCGCGTTTTTTTGAGCTGATTGAAACTCATACACCTCAGCTGGTGAGCTGGAACGGCGGCGGCTTTGATTTACCAGTATTACATTATCGTGCTTTGATTTATGGCATCAGTGCGGCACGCTACTGGGATATGGGCGAGGGTGATTTTGGCGACAGCCGAGATTTTAAGTGGAATAACTATATCAGCCGCTATCATGCACGCCATTGTGACTTAATGGATTTACTGGCTTTATATCAGTCCCGTGCCTGTGTACCTCTGGATGATATGGCCAAACTATGCGGCTTTCCGGGAAAACTGGGTATGGACGGTAGTAAAGTCTGGGCAGCTTATCAGCAGGGTGAACTGGCACAGATCAGACATTATTGCGAAACCGATGCAGCCAATACTTATTTAATGTATCTGCGCTTTAATCTGTTACGCGGTTTTCTGGATGCAGACGAATATGAGCAGGAAATCCGTTGTCTTAAAGGTTATCTGAGTACGCAACAGGCAGCACACTGGCAGGAATTTCTGAGTGCATGGGGCAGATCGGTCTGATTATCAAAATAAATAAGCCGAAAACTGAAATGATGATTTGTATGAGATGTTTTCTGAGATGAATATGCGCAGGCTGGTGCTGGTCGGAGTGGGGCTGATTGGCGGTTCGCTGGCACTGGATTTAAAACGTGCCGGACTGGTTGCTGAAGTAGCCGGTATTGATATCGATGCCGATAATCTGACTCGTGCACTGGAACGGCGGGTAGTTGATTATACCTATACGCAGATTAATGCAGAGAGTGTGGCAGAAGCCGATATGGTGCTGATAGCCACTCCGGTGAATACTTTACCGGCAATTTGCCGTCAGCTGGTTCCCTATTTATCTGAGCATTGTATTGTTACTGATGTGGGCAGTACCAAGCAGCTGGCATTAAAAGCCTTTGCTGCTGAATTACCGCATCATTATCCGCGCTGTGTGGCCGCTCACCCGATTGCCGGTTCAGACCGGCATGGTGCACTGGCGGCGCAGTTTGGTTTATTTGCCGGAAAAAAATGTATTGTTTGCGCTCATGAACAGCAGGACGAAGCTGCATTACATACAGTTGTTGCTATGTGGCAGGCTGTACAGGCGCAGATTTATCATCTGGATGCGGCACGACATGATGCAATTTTTGCCGCTGTCAGTCATTTACCGCATATGCTGGCTTATGCATATGTACACCAGTTGGCCGAAGCAGCAAATGCCGATGAATTGTTGCAATTTGCCGGCAGCGGATTTCGGGATTTTACCCGCATTGCAGCCAGTAATCCGCAGATTTGGACAGATATCTGTCTGGCTAATCGTCAGGTACTGGCTGGCTTACTCCAGCAGCAACAATATGAACTGGCATATTTACAGGACTGTCTGCAACAAGGGGATGCACAAAAGTTGACTGCTTTTTTTGCAAAAGCACAGAAAATACGCGAAGACTGGCATAATTAGTATTTATAAACCGAAGTCAGCGGTAATGTTGTCTGACGACGGTTTATTTTGGGCTAAGTTATGGTTAGATAAAGTGTTTTTTTATGCTGTTTGCGGTATAAAGATATGTGCAGTTAATGAATTTTGCGGTATTTTTAATTAAAATAACTATATTTTGTCGAATTAATACAAAATATGACTTGCTATGCATGCGTAGTTGAGGCATAATTCGCTTCGTTAAATCAGCTCCTAGTTGGTTTAACAGTTTCTCCTCTATTTCTCCTTTGTAGACTTGGCGCACACTTAATCGTGTGCGCATTTTTTTATCTTTTTTTCTTTATGCTAATGGAATTTTAAAGCAGATGGTGTGTATTAATATTTTTTTGATGGCTGAGTAAATATAGCCTGATGTTTAGTTGCTTTCAGCTTCGGTGACAGAATTGTTCATTACGGCCTGAGTAAGTGAATTTACCAGACAGATATGAATACTGGTAAGCAAAGGTATTCGGTGCTGTCATGTAAATAGAATTAATGCCAAGATAAATTCTTTTGACCAATTTAGTCATTAGATGACCGGTTTGATTGTTTCTGAGGGTACTTTGATATGGACGCTAAAATCTCTGGTGAAAGTAATCTGCAAATTTTGCTGCAATCTGCTTCACCGCAGCATAATCCGGGCAAATATGTATTTTGTACTGTACAGCAGCCTGAACCAGCATTACTGACCGCTGCTGTGGCGATTATGCAGGAAAACGAAGGTACTACGCTGGTTTTACCGCAGGCAGTTGCTGATGAGTATCAGCTGAATTATGAATATATTGCCGGCTGGATTACATTAATGGTGCATTCTTCGCTGGCGGCTGTCGGGCTGACTGCTGCTTTTGCGCATGCACTGGCACAACAGAATATCAGTTGTAATGTTATAGCCGGTTATTATCATGATCATATTTTTGTAGCTGATGATGATGTGCAGCAGGCTTTGGTTATTCTGAATAATCTGGGTCAGGCATCATAGTCAGCTTATGCAATAGATAAAACTATGAATGATGATGTTCAATAACAGCGTTGGTGGTTTTGTTAAGCGGAGAAAGAAAATAATTTTGATTGTTTCTATGCTTTGGTAAAACCAAGTACAGGTATTCAGGGTCTTATCAGTACGTAACCAAGCTGTGTAGCTGTAACACTGACTTGCAATCGTTCTTTTAACGTAGGGAGTGTTTTTAAAGTTTGGGCAGCAATCGTATCGACCCATTGATGCCATTCGGCATTAATTTTAGGATGATCATTCCAAATGGGGGCGCCAGTGACTAAAGGTTGTAATGCCTGACTCACTGTTGATGGATTTGGAAAATGTTGCATAGCCACTTCTGCCGTGTTCGCAAGTGTTGTTTGTACAAAAGTTAGCATAAACATTAAAGCCGTCAACTTGAATTTTATTTGTGATCCTTTTTATCTATATGAGATTGATTAAGCAAGATTGCCTGTTGCTTTTTTGTATAAACTAAAACACAAGGCGGTAATGATGGCACCCATAATACAAATAATCGTGGCCGTGATAAAAATGCCACTAAACCCTAATTGGTCAAAGGTCATTCCACCAACACCAGCCGCTAAACCAATGGAAAATTGAATCGCGGCAACCGATAATCCACCAACCAGTTCAGCTTTATCAGCAAGCGTTCGAGTGATCCACGTTGACCAACCAACAGGGATAAATCCAAACACAAATCCCCAAGCAATCACTAATGTAGTATCCATAGTCACATTATCAGAACTTAAAAACCTATATTTAATAAATAAGAGCATGGCTATAGCGGCTAAAACTAAATGAATGGCGATCATCACAGGTCTAAAAAATCGGCCAAGTAGTAAACCCGCAACAAAGGTTCCGATGCAATTAGCGATACCAAACACCAATAAAATAAGGGTTAACGGACCGGCTTGTAGTGCTAAATTGTGCTCTAAAAACGGTCGCAGATAAGTAAAAAAGAGGTGATAACCTCCATAACTAAAAATTGTCCCGATAATGCCAAGAAAACACCAACTTTGCTTAAATAGGGCAAACATATTTTTAAAATTACTGCTTTCACGCGGCGGTAAAGATGGTAGGGTAAGCCGTTGCCAAACTAGCGCGATAAAACTTAATGCCGCAGCAATAAAAAACACATTACGCCAACCGACTAAATGACCTAAATAACTGGCAAGAGGCAGTGAAATAATCGTTGCAACCGACACTCCGGCATAGACAATACTTAATGCCCGAGGAATATCTTTACTCGGCGCTAATTGTAATACTACAGCAGATGCCATTGACCAAAATCCGCCAACACAAATCCCTAATAGCGCTCGACCAATCAGCATAATGAAATAATTAGGTGCAACAGCAATGAACAAATTGGATAATACTAATAAAATAGAAAAAGTGAGTAATACTACCCGACGATTAATATTTTGGGTCATGGGTGCGAGAACCAAACTGGTGACTACTGCAAAAATCCCCACCATTGTAACGCTTTGGCCTGCTTGACCTTCAGTAATATTGAAATCTTGTGCGATAGGTGTTAATAAGCTAACGGGAATAAATTCCGCGGTAATCAAACTTGTTACCCCAATAAATAGCGAGAATATTGCTCCCCAATACGCCGTAGTTGGGGAATTTGATGTGTTATCTGACATGGTTAATCCCATTATTATATTAAAGACGAATGAATTGAATGGGTCATAGTCTAAATAGCAGCTAAAGATATGTAAATTACTTATATTTTATGGTTATTTATGCCTTAAAAGCATGGGTATAAGCTGTATTTAATGTCATTAATATCAATAAAAAGAAGTCATAAGAATAAGCTCAGCAAAATAGGAGAATCATTTTGCTCACTTCTATATTCAGAGGGATTTATTGAGAAAAAGCCTGTTTCATTCGCTGTAAACCGATTTCAGCTGCTTTTGAAAAAATTTGATAACGTTTCCAAACTATGTGAATATCAACCGTTAATTGTGGCTCTAAAGGTTTAAAACAAAGATGACTATTACCAGTCGTGTTAATCAGCTTATCAATACTTAATGCATAACCCATGTTTTTTTCGACCATAAGTGAGGCATTGTAAAGTAGGTTATATGAGCCAATCACATTGAGTTTATCTAAATCACGTTTTAACCAGCGCGTAATTCGGATATCGACTTCTTTCTGTTTAGAGATAATAAGTGGCAAGTTCCATAAATCGCTAGGTCTAATCACATCTTGATGCGCAAGTGGACTATCTTTACGCATTAATACTCCCCAAGTATCTTTTTCGGGCAATAGTAACGACTCATATTTGCTAATATTTTCCACACCAATTAATAATCCAAAATCGAGTAAGCCTTTATCGATACGTTCTGTTACTTCATCAGCATCACCACTATAAATATGCACATGAATTTGCGGATAGTCGTGTTGTAATGCCTTAACAACCTCAGCAATTAATCCCATGGCATGGGTTTCACCACAGCCAATATAGATATCGCCACTGATTTCCTCAGCTGAGGTTTGAAACTCTAATTCAGTTTTTTGCACTAATTCTAAAATTTCTTCAGCACGTTTGCGTAAACGCATACCTTCATCGGTTAAGGTAATTTTACGACTGCCTCGAATAAATAAGGTTTTACCCAATTCTTGCTCTAATTCAGCCAGTTGACGAGATAATGTTGGCTGAGTCAGATGTAAATACTCAGCAGCCGCAGTGATACTTTCCTCTCTAGCAAGAGCTAAAAAATAACGTAATACTTTAATATCCAAAATGACCTCACATACAACTATTTTTTATGCTTAAAAAGTATAACAATAATTAAGTTATAGGAAAGAGGCATGTTGTTTTTATGTACAGTTCGAATGTAGAGTTATGTATAGTTAAAATGCAGACCATACATATAATTTTACCGGTCAGTAAAAAATAACCATGCTAAGTGTTAACGCTACTATAGTTATCTTTCTGTATTTAAAAACAGGGGTTTTTGCCAAATAAACAGAACAGGGCAGACAATTTATTGTCTGCCCTGTGGTTCAGGATAAGTACTTAATGGTGATGCGGAAAATCTGCCGGTAATTCGCTGGCCGGACAGTTAATAATGTTTTCATTATTTTCGCCGCAATTTTCAATAAAAGTAATGGTAGCAAATTCGTCAATAACTTCTGTCGGATAAACCGGGCCCGCTTCACGATAAGCTTCCATTTGTGCAATATGCTCGTTCTGGAAACAAACAGTATGTTCGGGATTATTCATTACCCAGCGCGGGAAGAAGATGGTGCCGTGAAATAATTTGTCTTCCAGATTGATAATCAGACTAACATCTGTACCGGTAGGTTCTGTCCATGAAATTTTATATACACCGGCTGCTACGCGTACCAGATAAACTTTCTGATCTTTTACCCAGCGGTTACCCACCAGACCGCTATGAATACGATAATCGATGGTAGTGGCATTTTTAACATAAACTTCGTAGTTCCAGCCATTGTCGTAGGTATAAACCAGATGTTTACCAAGAATGTTACTTAAATCGGCAGTATCAAATGCAGGCATTTTTTCACCTTTTGAATTGAAGTTAATCTGAATAAAACAAATGAAGTGTAAACCTGTATTTATCTGATGAATAACGCTAATATTGGTTTAAACCGTTCCAAAATTTCGATTGATTAAGTAATGAAAACAACGCTGGAGCAATGGCAGTTATTGCAGGCCGTAGTCAGTTACGGCAGTTTTGCCCGTGCCGCTGAAGCTTTTAATCGCAGCCAGTCTTCGCTAAGTTATCAGCTGACGCTGATGCAGGAGCGTCTGGGGGTAACGCTATTAACTATTGTCGGCCGTCGTGCAGAACTGACGGCATCCGGACAGCAGTTGCTGGCACAGGCATTACCACTGTTGCAGGGGTTTGAAGCACTGGAAAATCGTTCCCGGGCTCTGAAACGCGGAGAGCGGGCAAGATTAGACTTGGTAGTAGACAGTATTTTTCCTAAAGATCGCCTGTTTTCAGCATTGCGTTGTTTTCAGCAGGCTTATCCGTCTACTCAGATACATCTCACAGAAGTATTGCGCAGTGAAAGTTGTGCTGTTTTACAACAGCGGCAGGCGGATGTTTATATTATCACCCCAAGTGCTGAGATGATGAGGCAGGGTAAGTTATTGCTGGAGGTGAATTTTGTAGCAGTTGTGCGGCATTCGCACCCTTTACTGGATTTACCGGCACCATTGAGTCAGGATGTTCTGATGCGTTATCCGCTGATTGAAATTGTTAGTCGTGAACAACAGCAACTGCCTTACAGGCAGATTACTGCATCTGAAAACTGGACATTCACCACGATTGAAACAGCTATTGAGGCAGTCAGTCAGGGAGTGGGTTATGGCTGGCTGCCGGAAGAACGGATTAAAAATCAACTGGCCTGCGGAGAATTAAAATTATTGCCATTGCGCCAGGGTATGTGCCGTGCAACACCGGTTTATTTATTTCTCAATCAGGAAGAAGAACAGCTGGATGATGAAACTGCATTGCTGGTAAAGTATATTCAGGATGCTGAATAAGTATACAGCTGCGTTGTAATGGTACCGGACATAATGCAGCCGAAGATTTATTCCAGATGCAACATCTGTTCTTCCTTCACTTCTTCCATAACAACATAACTGCGGCTTTCAGCCGCCGCGGGCAATTGCAACAGAATGTTACCCAGCATATTGCGGTAAGCGTGCATATTTGGCAGGCGAACTTTTATCAGGTAGTCGTATTCGCCGGAAATCAGATGACATTCTAGCACATGCGGAATAGTCAGAACTTCACGCCGGAAGTCTTCAAAAATATTGCCGGATTTAGAGCGCAGTTTGATTTCAACAAATACCAGCAGGCTCTGATTCAGGGCACGAGGATTGAGGCGGGCGTGATAGCCGGTAATAATATTTTCCCTCTCCAGCCGCCGTACCCGTTCGGTAACAGGTGTGGTGGAAAGACCAACCTTATCGGCCAACTCGGTCATGGTCATCCGGGCATTTTTCTGAAGCAGGGACAAGATTTTCATGTCCACTTTATCTATAGGGTGCATGGTTTTTGATAGTATGAATGTGAGTATTTATTAAAATACACCATTTTTTTGTTTAAATAAAGTGAAATTCACTATCAGGCTTTGTTTACACTAGGGAAAGTAACTGAATTAATATATTTGTGAAATTTGTGGTTAAACCAATAGGTTATTCCGGTTAATTACCAGAGAGAGGATATTATGAAAGTGCTGATTATGGGAGCCGGTATTGTGGGGGTAAGTACTGCATGGTATCTGGCTAAAGCAGGACATGAAGTCACTGTGCTGGAGCGCGCTGATCAGGCCGCAATGGAAACCAGTTTTGCCAATGCCGGTCAATTATCATATGGTTATACCACTCCGTGGGCAGCACCCAATATTCCGGCCAAAGCATGGAAATGGCTGTTTAAAGAACATTCCCCTTTGCTGTTTCGTCCTGATGGCAGTCTGTTTCAGCTGCAATGGCTCTGGCAGATGTACCGTAATTGTAATGCCCGAAGCTATGCTACTAATAAAGAACGCATGGTGCGGATTTCTGAGTACAGCCGTGCGATGTTACAGCAATTGCAGGCAGAAGAAAATATTCAGTTTGAAGGCCGCAGCAAAGGTACCTTACAGATTTTCCGTACAGAAAAAGAGGTTATCGATTCCCGTTCCGATGTGGCTGTTTTACAGGAATTCGGTGTGCCTTTACAGGAGCTCAGCAGTGTTGCCGAATGTGTCCATTATGAGCCCGCGCTGGCACATATGACCGGAAAGCTGGCCGGCGCCCTGTATTTACCACAGGACGGCACGGGTGACTGCCATTTATTTACTACTGAGCTGGCCAGAAAATGTGAAGATCTCGGTGTAAAATTCCTCTACAGACATGCTATTACTGAAATACAGCAGGATAAATGCAGTATTAAGGGTGTTATGGCCAATGGTCAGTACTTTACTGCCGACCATTATGTTTGTGCTCTAGGCTGTTTTAGTCGCAGTATGCTGGGCGGGCTGGGTATTAATTTGCCGGTATATCCGGTTAAAGGTTACTCACTCACTATTCCGATTACCGATGAAGCAAAAGCACCGGTTTCTACTGTGATTGATGAAACTTATAAAGTGGCAGTAACGCGTTTTGATAAACGTATTCGTGCCGGTGGTATGGCTGAGTTGTCTGGTTATCGTATTCATCTGAACCCCAAACGTAAAGCAACACTGGATTTGGTGGTGAATGATTTATTTCCGGATAGCTGCCGGACTTCGGAAGCTTTTTTCTGGAGCGGTCTGCGCCCGATGACACCGGACAGTACGCCGATCATTGGCGCCAGCCGTTTTGTGAATCTGTCTATCAATACCGGACACGGTACGCTGGGCTGGACAATGGGGCTGGGTTCGGGAAAAATTCTGGCTGATTTGATTAGTGGTGTTAAACCGGAAATTGAAACCAGTGATTTATCGCTGGCTCGTTATGTTTAAGCAAGTTCAGAACGGTTCGGGTAAATTTTGCTCTTATCGGCACTTATTTTGTCCCGTTTGTCAGGGCAGACAGAAACGGTAAAATTTTTTATCATAATATTAATATATTATTAATTTATCTGATACGGCTGGCAGTTATGGTGATATATGAAATTCAGATAGAGATAATGATAAAATTTTATTACTGAAAGCTGTTGCTGCATGGCGGCTTTGCTTAAATAATGAAATTTGATAATCAGGATAACAGGGGAGCAATGATGCGTCCGTTAGTTGCGCAGATTCGTTTGAATCACTTGCGTGATAATTTTCTGGCTTTAAAGCAGATGCATGGCGGCGGCAAAATGCTGGCCGTGGTTAAGGCCAATGCTTATGGACATGGCGCTGTACGCTGCGCGCAGGCACTGGCTGATATAGCTGATGGTTTTGCGGTAGCCTGTATCAGTGAGGCAGTGCAGTTGCGTGAAGCAGGTATACAATTACCGATCATCATGCTGGAAGGGGTTTTTGCTGCTGAAGAATATGCGCTGGCAGACCGTTACCAGTTGTGGCCTGTAGTAGGTAATTTATGGCAGCTGGAAAGCTTACTGGATTATGACTGGCAGAAACCGGTAACAGTATGGCTGAAAATGGATTCCGGTATGCACCGAACCGGCTTTTTCCCTCATGATTATGCACCTGCCTATCAGGCTCTGATTCAAAGCAGTAAGGTTGCTGATGTGGTGAAAATGACCCATTTTGCCTGTGCAGATGAGCCGATGAAAACCATGACGGCTGAACAGATTCGTACTTTTGAGCTGACCTGTGCCAATTTGCCCGGTGAGGTAAGTCTGGCTAATTCAGCTGGCATAATGGCTTATCCGCAAACACAGTGCGGCTGGGGACGGGCGGGGCTGGCACTTTATGGTATTTCGCCGATGGGTGGTGCTGATAGCCGTTTCAAGCCGGTAATGAGGCTGGTAAGTAAAGTATTCGGAGAACGGGTTTTGCAGATGGGAGAACCGATTGGTTATGGTGCCAGTTATGTCACTACCCGTTCAACCCGTGTCGGGCTGGTGGCCTGCGGCTATGCAGACGGCTATCCGCGCCGTGCGGCAACAGGCACACCGGTGGCAATTGACGGGGTACGCAGTTGTGTTCTCGGTCGGGTTTCCATGGATATGATGACAGTTCAACTGGATGACCACCGGCAGTCACTCGGCAGTGAAGTGGAATTATGGGGTGATGTTGTTAATGTAAATGAAGTAGCCGCCGCCGCCGGAACCATTTCCTATGAGCTGCTGTGTAATGTTAAACGTGCTGAAATGGTGTATGAATAAATGGTATGGATTGTCAATTATTGGGTAAATGTTTGGCAAGACAGAAAAATTGGTTTATAAAGATGTAATATGTTCTCAGGCAGCCTTTCAAGCTGCCTGAAGTTATTTTTTTTGAGTTTATGATAATGGAAATAGAAACACTGAAACTGGCCAAAGATTTGATAGCACAGCCATCTGTCACGCCGGATGATCATGGTTGTCAGCCGCTGCTGATGAGCCGTCTGACAGCACTGGGATTCAATATTGAAACCTTCAGATTCGGGGAAACGGATAATTTTTATGCCGTTTACGGCCGGCAGGGGCCGCTGGTTTGTTTCGCCGGACATACTGATGTAGTACCGACCGGCGATGAAAGTCGCTGGACTTCGCCTCCGTTTACACCTGCAGAGCGTGATGGATACCTGTATGGGCGTGGTGCTGCCGATATGAAAAGCAGTATTGCAGCTTTTGTGACCGCTTGCGAACGCTTGCTGGCTCAGCAACCTGAATTGCCGTTGCGTCTGGCTTTACTGATTACTTCTGATGAAGAGGGTGACGGACACGATGGTACCAAACGTGTGGTCGAAGTTTTAAAAGAGCGGGGAGAGCATATTGATTACTGCATTGTGGGTGAGCCTACGGCAGTTGATACACTGGGTGACATGATAAAAAACGGACGACGTGGTTCTTTATCGGGTACGCTGCAGGTGCACGGACGTCAGGGACACATCGCTTATCCTCATCTGGCTGCCAATCCGGTACATCTGGCTGCTGCGGCACTGGCTGAGCTAACTGCCACGCACTGGGATGACGGAAATGCTTATTTTCCGCCTACCGGATTTCAGATTTCCAATATTCACGCCGGTACAGGGGCTACTAATGTGATTCCCGGAGAGCTTACCGTACAGTTTAATTTCCGGTTCTCAACGGAATCGACAGCGGAAAGTCTGCGCCGGCAGGTACATGCCATTCTGGATAAACATAATTTAAACTATGATTTGCAGTGGGCTTTGTCCGGAGAACCGTTCCTGACCGCTGCAGGACGTCTGACTACGGTGGCACAGGCTGCCATTGAGCGTGTTTGTGGTGTGAATGCTCAATTATCTACCACGGGCGGTACGTCAGACGGTCGCTTTATTAAGGCTATCGCCAGCGAATTAATAGAACTGGGTCCGGTTAATGCCACGATTCATCAGATAGATGAGTGTGTGGATATTGCCGCAATAGCTCAGTTATCGGCTATTTATGAGAATATGCTGCAACAGCTGGCACAGGCTGATTTTACTCATGCTGCATAAGGAGAGACTAATGGGGATGCTGAAACAGAAACATTTTTTAAAACTGCTGGATTATACGCCGGCAGAAATTCAGACACTGCTTGATCTGGCCGCCAGCGTGAAAGCTGAAAAGAAAAATGCAGCGGAGCAGCCGCGTCTGACTGGTAAAAATATTGCTCTGATATTTGAAAAAACATCTACCCGTACCCGTTGTGCTTTTGAAGTGGCTGCGCATGATCAGGGTGCACATGTGACTTATCTGGACAGCAGTGGCAGCCAGATAGGGCATAAAGAAAGTATCCGTGATACTGCACGGGTTCTGGGGCGCATGTATGACGCGATTGAGTATCGTGGTTACGGACAGGAAATTGTTGAGCAGCTGGCTGAATATGCCGGTGTTCCGGTGATTAATGGTCTGACCAATGAATACCATCCGACGCAAATGCTTGCTGATTTGCTTACTATGAAGGAAAACAGCAAAAAGCCCTTGAATCAGATTGCCTATGCTTATGTGGGTGATGCCCGTTACAACATGGGTAATTCTTTGCTGGTTGCCGGTGCCAAAATGGGCATGGATGTACGTATTGGTGCACCGCGGGCTTTCTGGCCGAATGACGCTCTGGTAGAACAGTGCCGCTCAATTGCTAAGCAGACCGGTGCACGGATTACATTAACTGAAGATGCAGGCGCAGCTGTTGATCAGGCTGATTTTATTCATACCGATGTCTGGGTATCAATGGGAGAAGCGAAAGAAACCTGGAAAGAACGGATTGAGCAGCTCAGACCTTACCGCGTTGATGCACGTCTGATGGCTGCCAGCAATAATCCTGAAGTGAAATTCATGCATTGTCTGCCGGCAATTCATAACCGCGATACTCAGGTAGGACAGTGGCTTTTTGATGAGTTTTCTCTGGATGGCGCCGAAGTAAGTGAAGAAGTATTTGAAAGTATTGCTTCTATTGTTTTTGAACAGGCAGAAAACCGGATGCATACCATTAAAGCAGTATTGGTAGCATTATTAACTACCTGACCGGGGCAGGCCTGTAGTAAATGGAAAGAATGGTTATGAAAACATCCCCCAATCAGTTACCTATTAATCCGCATTATCTGGCATTATTGTTGTCAGTGATGGTGGCTATTATGCCGTTTTCCACAGATATTTATTTATCTTCTGTACCGGAAATGGCGACTTCTTTACACGCACCGATTGATCAGATTGAACGCAGTCTGGCCAGTTTCATGTTTGGTGTTGCGCTCGGACAATTGCTTGGGGGGGCAATATCCGATATTAAAGGGCGCAAAATCATTGCTATGATTGGTCTGAGTGTCTATCTGGTGTCAGCTATTGCCATTGTTTTTATTCACTCAGCCGGAGAGTTGCTGTTCTGGCGCTGGATTCAGGCACTGGGCGGCGGTATGGCCACTGTTACAGTTGGTGCAACTGTACGTGATTTTTTTCATGGCAATGAAGCCGCGAAAATGTTTGCCACCATTGGTATTATTACTCTGGCTGCACCACTGGCTGCGCCTATGCTGGGTACAGCACTGGCTGCTCTTGGCGGCTGGCGGGTTATCTTTATATTTCTGCTGCTATATGCTCTGGCCGTACTGATTTGTGTATGGCGGTTTATGCCACAGGTTAAAATGGATATTCAGCCATTGGATAGCAAAGTTTTTCGCAAGATAAAAGAAAATTTTTCAGTGGTTTTTCATGAACGCGAAGCGTTGGGATTTATGTTTTTTCAAACTGCTGCTTTTGCAGCCATGTTTGTATTTCTGACTGAATCTTCCTTTTTGTACATGAATATATATGGTCTTAGCCCGCATCAGTATTCATGGGCCTTTGGTGCCAATGTGATTACTATGATGCTGTTTAACCGGGTAACAGCCTATCGTCTGCGTACTACGCCGGCTCGCAACATTTTGCTTGGCGGTGTGCTGTTGCAGTTAAGCTGTAATTTATTATTAACCATTGTGGTATGGAGTATGGATCGTCCGCCTTTCTTCCTGTTACTGTTGCTGATTATGTTTTCAATTGGTTCACAGGGTTTGATTGGCTCCAATACTCAGGCGTGTTTCATGAGCTATTTTCGTAAAATTGGCGGCAGTGCCAATGCTGTACTGGGAACAATGCAGTTTCTGATTGCCGCTACTGTAGGCTGGCTGACTACATTGCTGCATAATGGTTCGACACATGTTATGCCGACAATGATGCTGATTTCCACCAGTTGTGGTGCCGTATTATTATGGGCTTTATCACATACCGCATGGCAAAAAAAACATAAATAATAACGGGCAGCCCGCAGTAGGCTGCCTTTTTCTTGTTTTTCCGAATAAACTATTAATAACACTACTAATTATGTCTGATAACGATAAACTCAAACCACACCGCGATGCTATAGACCGGATTGACAGTGAAATTCTGCGCTTATTAAACCAGCGAGCCACTCATGCCCAGGCCATTGGTACATTAAAGGGGGAAGGCATAGTGTACCGTCCTGAACGTGAAGCAGTCGTTTTACGCCGGATTCAGGAACAGAATCCGGGACCGCTGTCCGGTCAGGCAGTTGCCCGTTTACAGCGGGCGATTATGAGTGAATGTCTGGCACTGGAACGACCGTTAACTGTGGCTTATCTCGGACCTAAGGGTACATTTACCGAACAGGCTGCTATTAAACATTTCGGTCAGGCTGCACAGACACATCCGTGTACTTCAATTGATGAATGTTTCCGTCTGGTCGAAGCGCAGCAGGCCGATTATGTAGTGACACCTGTCGAAAACTCTACTGAGGGGTCGGTGGGGCGCAGTCTTGACCTGTTATTAACCACGCCTTTAAAAGCCTGTGGTGAAGTCAATCTGCGCATTCATCATCAGCTACTGCGTGCTGTAGCATCGCAACAGGATATCACTAAGGTTTATGCACATGCTCAGGCACTGTCTCAGTGCCGGAACTGGCTGGATAAAAACCTGCCGGAGCAGGTAGCCCGAATAGCTGTTGCCAGTAATGCAGAAGCAGCACGACTGGCTGCCGCAGACAGTAGTGCTGCAGCCATTGCCTCACTGATGGCTGCCGATTACTATCAGCTACAGATACTGGCTCAGAATATCGAAGACGAGCCAAATAATACTACCCGTTTTCTGGTATTAGGACGGAATATCACGACCAGCAGCGGTAAAGATAAAACATCACTGGTTGTGGCTGCGCCCAATAAAGCCGGTGCCATGCATGATTTACTTCAGCCTTTTGCAGATCATCAGGTATCTATGACAAAACTAGAAAGTCGCCCCAGCCGTGGTGGTTTGTGGGAATATGTGTTTTTTATCGATATTGAAGGTCATCAGCAGAATGAGGATGTGGCAGCTGCATTGGCTGTCTTGCAACAGCGTTCAGCTTTTCTGAAAATAATTGGTTCTTATCCGCAGGCTGTGATTTAAATGCAAAGTTAATATTTATCTGAAGCAGATACCATTGACTGCTGGCATGGAGATAAAACAAATATGAAAAATATTGTTGTATATTGTGGTTCTAATCTGGGGCAGAACAAAGCTTATTTCGACGCAGCTCAGCAGCTGGGACAGGAAATGGCTCAGCAGGGATACCGTCTGGTTTATGGTGGCGGCAATATTGGTCTGATGGGTACGATTGCTACTGCTGTACTGGAACATGGTGGTGAAGTTATTGGTGTTATTCCGAGTTTTCTGAAAAATCTGGAAGGTGCGCATCCGGGGTTAACCGAATTGTATGAAACCACCAATATGACCGAGCGCAAAAATAAAATGATTGAACTGGCTAACGGCTTTATTGCCATGCCCGGCGGACTGGGAACTTATGAAGAACTGTTTGAAGTTCTCTCACAAGCTCAGCTGAAACTGCATCCTCATCCGATAGGAATTCTGAATGTAGCCGGTTTCTTTGATCCCTTAATTCAAATGCTGCAAAATACAGTCACTGCCGGTTTTATGCCGCCGGAAAACATGGATTTACTTTGTCTGTCCGCCAAACCAGCGGAGCTGCTGGAACAAATGCGCCTCTGGCAGCCGCGTGATGCAGTTAAATGGGTTACTCCGCAATGGGCGCAGCAAACCAGAGAAACTTTATGCTGACCTTAGCTGTTCTTAATCACCTTATCCAGCAGAATGTGGAGCTTAAAGTGCTCTGGCAGCAATACCGGCAACGGGTTGTAGCGCTAGTGTTGCCTATGCTGACTCTTAAAGGGCGCATTGATGATCAAGGATTCTGGCAGGAAGATTCTGCCGAAGCTGAAACCACCATTATTATCGCTCCGACAGCTCTGACTAAAATGCTCAGTGGTGTACAGCCGGGAGTGGGTGACGTACAAATTACTGGTGACCGTACCCTGGGTATGGCGATTTTGCCGCTTATACAGGCATTGCAGTATGACTGGCGTGACGATCTGGCCAGACTGCTTGGTGATGCTGTGGGCGGAAAGGTGGCGCTGGAACTGGAGAGTCTCTATCAGCAAGGCTGCGCTATTGGTCAGAATATTGCAGCACAGGTTGCAGATTATGCACAGGAAAACGATGCAATTGTGGTCGGGCAGAATCAATTACAACGTTTTTCTGCTCAGGTCGAGACATTACGTGATGATACAGCCCGACTGGCCGCCCGAATTTCCCGCTTGCAGCAGAAAACTGACTAATATTCCGGCACGTGAGTGGTTTATGAGCCGTTACTGTAGCAGAGAAACGGCTCTGGTATAATTTCAACGATTTTTACTAGATTCTAACGATACATCAATCATGACAAAACAACGCAAAATACTGGTTACTTCAGCCTTGCCCTATGCAAACGGTAATATTCATCTGGGACATATGGTTGAACATATTCAGACTGATATCTGGGTGCGTTTCCAGAAAGCCCGCGGACATGAATGCTATTACGTCTGTGCAGATGATACGCATGGTACACCGGTCATGCTGGCGGCACAGAAACAGGGAATAACACCGGAAGAAATGATTACTCAGGTACGTCAGAATCATCTGGCCGATTTTACCGGTTTTGGTATCGGCTATGATAATTATTACAGTACGCACTCACCTGAAAATGAAGCTTTATCACGCAGCATTTATCTGGCTTTAAAAGCTAATGGAAAAATTGAAAGCCGTACTATTGAGCAATTATTTGATCCGGAAAAGAATCTGTTTCTACCCGATCGTTTTGTTAAAGGTGAATGTCCGAAATGTCATGCACAGGATCAGTATGGTGATAATTGTGAAGTTTGCGGCACTACTTATAGTCCTACCGAACTGATTAAACCGTATTCTGCTATTTCCGGCGCTACTCCTGTGCTGAAAGAATCTGAGCATTTCTTCTTTAAACTCGGAGAATGTGCGGATTATCTGAAACAGTGGACTGCCGGCAGTACCAAGCTGAAAAATGGTCGTGAGCAGCCGCATTTGCAGGCAGAAGCCCTGAATAAAATGAATGAATGGTTGCAGAATGATAGCCTGAGTGACTGGGATATCAGTCGTGATGCGCCTTATTTCGGCTTTGAGATTCCGGATGCTCCCGGTAAATATTTTTATGTGTGGCTGGATGCACCTATCGGCTACATGGCATCATTTAAAAACCTGTGTGAACGTCTGGGCATTGATTTTGATCAGTGGTTCTGTGCAGATACTGATACTGAAATGTATCATTTCATCGGTAAGGATATTTTATATTTTCATGCATTATTCTGGCCGGCTACTTTGCAATACGCCAATCTGCGGGCACCCACAGGCATATTCGCGCACGGTTTTCTCACGGTAGACGGACAGAAAATGTCCAAATCACGCGGTACTTTTATCACAGCCCGTTCCTATCTTGAGCAACGACTGAATCCCGAATGGCTGCGTTATTATTTCGCAGCCAAACTCAATAGCAGAATTGAAGATCTGGATTTAAATCTGAATGATTTTATCGCCCGGGTTAACAGTGATTTAGTTGGTAAATACATAAATATCGCTGCGCGTGCTGCCGGATTCATCAGCAAACGCTTTCAGGGAACACTGGCTGATGTTAGCAACAGCGAGCTGTTACCACAGCTACAGGCGCAAAGTGAAAATATTGCTGCCAGCTTTGAAGCACGTGAGTATGCGCGTGCCTTACGTGAAATCATGGCATTAGCTGATGTGGTCAATGAGTATGTCGATGCCAACAAACCATGGGAGCTGGCACGACAGGAAGGACAGGAGATACGTTTACAGCAAGTATGCAGTGAACTGATTAATGCTTTCCGTATTCTGACCGTATATATGTCACCAGTACTGCCGAAGCTTGCTGCAGAAGCAGCCGCTTTTCTGAATGTGGCGCCATTAAGCTGGGCTGATAGTACGACCTTATTACCTGCCGGTCATCATATCAATGCATATCAGCATCTGATGCACCGGGTGGAACAGAAACAGATTGATGACCTGATTGTCGCGAATCAGCAGAATATTCAGGCAGTTGAGGCTGCTGCTGAAACAAAATACGAGCCTGTGGCAGATACAGCTTCATTTGATGACTTTATGAAAATCGATATGCGTGTTGCCAAAGTGTTGACATGCGAAAAAGTCGAAGGCAGTAGCAAACTGCTTAAATTTCAGCTTGATCTTGGTTTTGAGCAGCGCACAATATTCTCTGGTATTGCCGCCAGCTATCCTGAACCGGAAAAACTGGCCGGAAGAATGGTCATTGTGGTAGCCAATTTTGCGCCGCGTAAAATGGCAAAATTTGGCATGTCTGAAGGAATGATTACTTCAGCTGCCGGTAATGGCAAACTATTTTTACTGGATGTGGATAGTGGGGCTGAACCGGGTATGAAAGTCGGCTGATTATCTTGCTGAAAAACCAGACCAGCTAATATTGCTGGTCTGGTTTTTTATTTATGAATCAAAAAAGTGATGAGATGGTTAATCTCATCACTTGGTATAAGGAAATCAGATTTCTGTAAGCAGAATTTGAAGCTGTATGAAGTGCTTATTTCAGTACTTCATGTAAACGTTCTTCATCAAGGCTTTTTTCCCAGCGCGCAACCACAATAGTGGCACAGGCATTACCTACCAGATTAGTCAGAGCACGACACTCAGACATGAATCGGTCAATACCCAGAATCAGCGCCATTCCTTCCACCGGTACAGAAGGTACTACCGATAAGGTCGCAGCCAGGGTGATAAATCCTGCTCCTGTTACACCTGCGGCGCCTTTTGAACTTAACATGGCAACCAGTAACAGCAGTATTTGCTGTTCCAGTGTCAGGTCAATATTACATGCTTGTGCAATAAATAATGCCGCCATGGTCATGTAAATATTGGTACCGTCCAGATTAAACGAATAACCGGTTGGTACTACCAGTCCGACAATTGATTTCTTGCAGCCGGCTTTTTCCATTTTCTGCATCAGTGTGGGCAGGGCGGCTTCAGATGAACTAGTACCCAGTACCAGTAACAGCTCTTCCTTAATGTATTTGACCAGCTTGATAATCGAAAAACCGTTATAACGGGCTACAGCACCCAGAACAATCAGAATAAACAGAACGGAAGAAATATAAAAAGTCAGAATCAGATAGAGCAGATTACCAATAGAACTAATACCATATTTACCTATGGTAAAAGCCATGGCGCCAAATGCACCTATCGGGGCTGCACGCATCAGAATAGATACCATTTTGAAAACGGGCGCCGATAAATCCTGAAAAATATTAATCAGCGGGCGGGCTTTTTCACCAATCAATGCCAGTGAGATACCGAACAGAATAGCAATAAACAGAGTTTGCAGAATATTGCCATTAGTTAGCGGGCTCATGGCTGTAGTTGGAATAATATCCATCAGAAAGCCGGTCAGGCTGGATTCATGGGACTTCTGCACATATTCGTGTACCTTGGCACTTTGCAGTGAGCTCGGGTCAATATTCAGACCATGTCCCGGCTGGGCAATATTGGCCACGACCAGCCCGATAGCCAGTGCCAGAGTAGAGAAAGTAAGAAAGTAAACCATAGCCTTGCCGGCGACCCGCCCCATGGTTTTCATATTGGTCATCTCGGCGATGCCGGTTACCACTGTAAGAAAAATAACTGGGGAGATGATCATTTTCACTAATTTGATGAAAGCGTCGCCTAAAGGTTTCATGCTTTCGCCAACAGTAGGGAAAAAGTTGCCAAGTAAGATGCCAATAATAATGGCAATAATTACCTGTACATATAGGATCTGATACCAGCGCTGTTTTTTCGGTGGCGGATTCATTTCCTCAATTTCAAGTGGTAACATGTTTACCTTTCAATGGGTTGTGTTTAAAGGCTACAGTTTTTTAACGTTATTATGTAGTAGGATGTAACATAATTGGCTGATTATAAAGCCTACATAACTTAACAGAAAAGCATTATTAATTACTAAATAAGAACCATGAGACAAAAGGATGTATGATAAGAAAATTTTTTATAGAAAAATAGATGGTTGTATTAGGAATTGACGATAATTTTCTATCGTGTTTTTAGAAGTAAAAAATAATTTATATTATTTAATTTAAAATAATTTCATTCAAAATAAATTTATTTTAGTTATAAAAAAACCGTCTGCTTGAAATAAGCAGACGGTTTTTAAAATATGGTCGGAGTGAAAGGATTCGAACCTTCGACCCCCTCGTCCCGAACGAGGTGCGCTACCGGGCTGCGCTACACTCCGAAAGAAGTTGTGCATTATAGGCAGCGGCGAGGACATTGACAAGAGTGAAGCGCAAATTAATTTCAAAAAATATCAGTTACAATTATCCGGCATAAACAACGAACAGACATGGTCTTTTTTTCAGCGGTGGCAATGCCGGCATTTTTCGCCATGCTGCAATATTCTGACTAATAATAGTTTGGGTCGGCATAGTTAAATCTGCGGCAATACACAAACGGGTTTCAGAATGTAAAGTCGCTATGGCATCAGCCAGTAAAGCATCATTACGGTAAGGCGTTTCAATAAAAAGCTGAGTTTCATTTTCCTGTCGTGAGCGCTTTTCCAGAGTATGCAAACATTCAATACGTGCGTTTTTTTCAGCAGGCAGATAACCCTTGAAAGCAAAACACTGTCCGTTGGCGCCAGAAGCCATCAGAGCCAGCATGATACTGGACGGTCCCACGAGCGGCATTACAGTAAACCCGGCCTGATGTGCCAGTGCCACCAGCTGGGCTCCCGGGTCTGCAACAGCCGGACAGCCGGCTTCGCTGAGTAATCCCATACTGCGACCGGCCTGCAAAGGTTGTAATAACTTAGCAATATCCCGCTCAGGAGTATGTTCATTCAAAGTGCACAGATTCAGCTCACGAATCGGTGTTTGCACACCGAAGGCTTTTAAATGAGCCCGTGCTGTTTTTTCTGCTTCAACAACGAAGTCAGTCAGGTTAACAATGCATTTTTGTTCATGCGCAAGCAGACACGGTGTATCTGCATTTCCCAGCGGTGTCGGGATAAGATAGAGTACAGGACTGCTCATAAAATATTCATTCCTTCTGCCAGCAGAAAATCCACCAGACGAAAAACCGGTAAACCAATCAGTGCATTCGGATCGGTGCTTTCGATGCGTTTAATTAGTAAAGCGCCTAATCCTTCACTTTTTGCCGCGCCGGCACAATGTACAGCATCCGGTTCACGACTCAGATAATGCTTAATCTGCGCCTCAGTCAGTGAACGCATCATGACGCGTGTTTCATCAATATGCTGATGCAGGCGGTTTTCAGCAGCGTTCAGTACCGCAAGTGCACTGTAAAATATCACTTGCTGACCACTCAAATAGTGTAACATCTGTTGTGCTTTTGTTACGGTTAGTGGTTTGCCCAGTTGCTGCCCGCGACATAGCGCAACCTGATCGCAACCAATAATCAGAGCATCCGGATAAAGACTGGCTAGAGAGTATGCTTTGCCGCTGGCCAGACGCAACGCTGTTTGTGGTGCGGTTTCAGCAGAAAGTGGCGTTTCATCAAAATCAGGTTTAACCGCGTCAAAAGGAATGTTTAACTGCTGAAGTTGTTGCTGGCGAAAACGGGAGCTGGAAGCCAGAATCAACTTTTTCTCTCTTGGCATAAGTGCGAACTCATTGACATTATAAAGTTTAAATTATATCATCCGCCGTTTATGTTAGACCCTATTTTGATTGATACGGCCACGTTCACACGTGAACAGCAGCAACGCAGCGGTCAATTGCAGCTTCAGGCACTTGACCGGCGGGTTTGGTCGCATGAACTTTTAGCGCAACGCGAAGGCATTATCCAGTATCAGGTTTGTGGTGGTATTGACCGCTGGCAGCGTCCTTTTCTCGACATCAGTGTGGAAGGTCAGCTGGAACTGGTGTGTCAGCGCTGTTTACAGGCTGTTTCCTGGGCGCTGAATGACCAGTCGCATGTGGTGCTGTTTACCAGCGAACAGTTGCTGGACGAGGCCATGGCCGCTGATGAAACACTTGAAGGCGCGGTATGGAGTGCAGAATATAATCTTGCTGCACTGCTGGAAGACCAGATTTTAATGGCTATTCCGGTTGCACCGCGACATGAAGACTGTGATCACACTCTGGCAACCCAAACCAATCAAGACTCAGGTAATCCTTTTGCCAGACTGGCAGGACTGAAAAGCGGCCACTAACGAATTAACTTACATTACCCAGGAGCTTTAACATGGCAGTTCAACAAAACAAAAAATCACCTTCAAAACGTGGTATGCACCGTTCACACGATGGTCTGACCGCTGTACAGGTTTCTACTGATACCACTACCGGTGAAGTACATTTGCGTCACCACATCTCTCCAAACGGTATGTACCGCGGACGTAAAGTAGTCAAAGCCAAAGGTGAATAATTCACACCTTTGATTATTCAATACGTATGAAAGCCAGACATTGCATCTGCAATCACTGGCTTTTTTGTATCCAATATCAGCAGGGTAATTATCCTGCTAAAATAAACTGCTTCCACTTTCCCGGCAGCCTCAATGGCCTGCTTTACACTGACTCGGGTTTCCCATGAAAAAAATCTGGTATAACTACGAAGACATACATCGTGCCATTAAACAGCTGGCAGAAAAAATTCAGAAATCAGAGCATTCATTTGATGCAATGATCGCTATCGGTGGTGGTGGATTTATTCCGGCACGTATATTGCGTAGTTTTTTGAATATTCCTGTATATACTGTTACTTTGTCTTATTATGACGTTAACGACTGCCCGACTGACCAGCCGCAGAAAATACAGTGGACCAATGGTTTTGACGAAAAATTAAAAAACAAAAAACTACTGATTGTTGATGAAGTGGATGACAGCCGGGCTACGCTCGAATACTGTATTCGCGAATTACAGCATGAAGGATTCCAGCATCTTGGGGTAGCAGTACTGCATGAAAAGCGCAAACCCAAAAAAGGGGTATTGCCGGCAGATTTACCTTTTTATAGTGCAATACAGGTTGATGACTGGTGGATTAACTATCCTTGGGATGCGCTTGATATTGATGAGCACTATGAGCATGTTGCAGCCCAAGCTACATCAGAGGCATGATCTATGACCCTGAAAACTATTGCTGTAGATGCCATGGGCGGCGATTTCGGTCTGGATATAACCATTCCGGGGGCGCTGACATTTTTACAGCAGCAAACTGACGCAGCACTGATTCTGGTTGGTGATGAATCCAAAATCAGAAATGCATTAAATAAAGCTAATGCTTCCATGGAACGGATTACCATTTGCCCGGCCAGTGAAGTGGTAGGCATGGATGAAGAACCGACTTCTGCGCTCAAGAATAAAAAAGATTCTTCGATGCGTGTGGCCATCAACCAGATTAAAGAAGGCCAGGCACAGGCAGCTGTATCAGCCGGCAATACCGGAGCACTGATGGCAACTGCCCGCTTTGTATTGAAAACCATTGACGGTGTTGATCGTCCTGCAATTGCTAAATTCCTGCCCGGCCGCAATAATCATATGACACTAGTGCTGGATCTGGGTGCCAACGTCGATTGCAGCAGCACCCAGCTTTTGCAGTTTGCTATTGTTGGTAGCCAGCAGGTGGCGGCACTGTTTCCTGAAAATACGCAGCCAAGAGTAGGTTTACTCAATGTCGGTACTGAAGACATCAAGGGTAACGCAGCTGCTAAAGAAACTCATCAGCTTTTACGACGCAGTGATCTGAATTTTGTCGGCAATGTTGAAGGTAATTCTATTTTTACAGCTGAAGTTGATGTGCTGGTAGTTGATGGTTTTACCGGTAATGCAATGCTCAAAAGTATTGAAGGAGCGGTGAAATTTGCCGGTTCAGTTGTTAAAGAAGAGTTTACCCGCAGCTGGTTTAATAAACTGGCCGCATTAATTGCATTACCAACATTAAAGGGGTTTAAGCGGCGTCTTGATCCGCGGCGTTTTAATGGTGCTATTTTTCTGGGATTACGTGGTGTCGTAATTAAAAGCCATGGCGGTACGGATGCTACAGGTTTCTGTTTTGCCCTGCAGGAAGCTTATAAAGCCATTAAGGCAGATTCAATCACTAAAATCCAGGCCGGTGTTGCACGTCAGCTGGCTGTTATGGAAGAATAAATCACCTTGTTGCAAAGGCAGACAAGTCAAATGACTTTGTTTAAAATATGCCCTTTGCCGTAAATTAAAGACAATGCCATGCTGAATGCCCATATTCTGGGTACAGGCAGTTACCTGCCTGCACGCCGCCTGACTAATGATGACCTGAGCAAATTTGTTGATACCTCGGATGAGTGGATTGCAACGCGTACCGGTATCAAAGCGCGTCATATTGCTGCAGAAAATGAACAGACCAGTGATATGGCTGTTTCTGCAGCACAGATTGCGCTGGCCGATGCAGGCATTGATGCCAATGAAATTGATCTCATTATTGTGGCTACCTCAACTGCGGATATGACATTTCCTGCTACTGCCTGCATTGTGCAGAATAAGCTGGGTATTTCCGGTTGTCCGGCATTTGATGTTCAGGCAGTCTGTGCCGGTTTTATGTATGCAATGGCTACTGCCAATGCTTATATTAAAAGTGGCATGGCCAGTAAGGCACTGGTTATCGGCGCGGAAACGTTCAGTCGTCTGCTTGACTGGAATGACCGGCGTACCTGTGTGTTGTTTGGTGATGGTGCTGGTGCAGTTATTCTTGGTGCTTCCGAACAGGAAGGCGGTATCATCCATACCAAATTACAGGCTGATGGTAATTACAGTCATATTCTGCAAACACCGGGAAAAATTGCAGCAGGCAAAATTGAAGGTTCACCCTATCTGTATATGGACGGGCAGGCTGTCTATAAATTTGCAGTAAAAGCGCTGGCCAATATTGCAAAAGAAGTCATTGATCAATCCGGTTTACAGCCGTCTGATATAGACTGGATTATTCCGCATCAGGCCAATCTGCGCATTATCGAATCTACTGCACGTCATCTTGGTGTATCAATGAATAAAGTTATTGTTACCCTTGCTGAGCAGGGCAATACTTCTGCTGCCTCTATTCCGCTGGCACTGGATGAAGGAATTAAATCCGGTCGGATTAAGCGCGGCCAGACCTTGTTGCTTGAAGGTATCGGAGGTGGCTTTGCCTGGGGTGCGGTTACCTTAAAATATTAATATTGTTCCTATCAGGATCGGATTATGCTATCTCAATCTGCGTTAGCCAATATGTATCCGGTTGTTATGTCGCCCAGTCATGACGGGCGGTATTTTGGTAATTATGTACAGTCATTGCTGGCTTTGGTTGCTGCGCATACCAGTGCAGGTTTTCCGATACAGGTATTTATGCATCAGGGTGAAAGTCTGATTACCCGTGCACGGAATAACTGTGTCGCAGAATTTCTGTCACATCCGGAATGGACGCACTTATGCTGGATTGATACTGATATCGGTTTTTCACCGGAAGCTTTTCAGCGTCTGCTGCTGGCAGATCGCGATATTGTTGCAGGTGTTTATCCGCTCAAGCGTGAGTCATGGCCGGAAGAAGGTATTCCTGCGCATATGACCCGGCAGCAGTTTAATGCCGCTTATACTCGCTATACCATCAATATCAGTAAGGCAGATATTAATCATGAGGTGCATGTACAGGTAGATGATGAAGGCTTTATTGAGCTGCCAGAGGCACCGACCGGATTTATGGTTATCAAGCGGGAAGTATTTATCCGGCTGATGGAAGCTTATCCTGAGTTGCAATATCAGCCTGATTCTATCGGTGTTGCTGATAGGGGATATCACTATCGTTTTTACGATTGTCTTGTTGATCCGGTGACGAAGCGTTATTTATCTGAAGATTTTAGTTTTTGCCGCTTGTGGAATCAGTTAGGCGGTAAGATTTATGTTGATGCACGCTCTAACCTGACCCATATGGGTAACAAAATCTATCAGGGGCCTTTTGCCCAGTCACTGGAAGCTAATCTTGCTTACGCAATAGGTGCCCCGGCAGGTGCCAAAATGTTTCTGCACCACGAACAGCCATTACAGACCAATCAGCCTCCGGCACAATAAATGTCCGGACATTAGTTTTATTCAATTCAAGGAAGATCATGAGTATTGCTTTTTTCTTTCCCGGACAGGGGTCACAAAGTCTCAATATGATGTCCGGCTTTAATGATATGCCAGTTGTTAAAGAAACATTTGAACAGGCATCAGAAGCACTTAATCAGGATTTATGGACATTGATGAACGGGGAAGACAGCACAGCCCTGAACGAAACCGTTAATACTCAGCCCCTGATGCTGACTGCCGGCATTGCCACATGGCGTGTATATCAGCAATTGCATGGTCAGTTACCTGTGATGCTGGCCGGGCACAGTTTAGGAGAATACACTGCGCTGGTCGCTGCCGGCAGCCTAGCATTTCATGATGCTGTGAAACTGGTTCGTCTGCGTGCACAATTAATGCAGGAAGCTGTACCAGCCGGAGAGGGTGCCATGGCTGCAATACTGGGACTGGATGATGATATCGTGCGTCAGGTATGTTTACAGGCACAAAATGAATTATCCGGTACAGTGGCCGAAGCCGTAAATTATAACTCACCCGGTCAGGTAGTGATTGCCGGAACTGCTGTTGCCATTAATCGTGCCTGTGAGCTTGCTAAAGCTGCCGGTGCCAAGCGTGCACTGCCGTTACCTGTATCCGTGCCTTCACACTGCTGTCTGATGAAACCAGCTGCAACCAAACTGGCTGCGGCCATGGAGCAGATTAATATTTCAAAACCACAAATTCCGGTATTGCATAATGTTGATGTTGCGGTGCATTCAGAACCGGAAACAATTAAACAGGTTCTGGTACAGCAGTTATATTCACCTGTGCGCTGGACTGAAACAGTAAGCAAACTGGTGGCTGACGGAATAACAGAATTTGCTGAATGCGGTCCGGGTAAAGTGCTGGCCGGACTGGCTAAACGGATTGATAAGAGCGCCAGTTGCGTTGCATTAACCAGTGTGCAAAGTATAGAAAGTTTTATTGCTGCACATGTTGAGAGCTAAAGGAATAAGTTATGAATCAGGATTTAACAGGTAAAATTGCGCTGGTAACTGGTGCTACCCGTGGAATTGGTGCCGCTATTGCCCGTTTTCTGGCAGAAAAAGGTGCTAAAGTAATTGGTACAGCCACTTCTGCTGCAGGTGTGACTAGTATCAATGAAGCACTGGCTGATTTTGGCGGAGAAGGGCGGGAATTACGTATCGCTGAAGAAAACAGTATTGAAAATCTGATTGCCGACATTGAAAGTAATATCGGTAATATTGCCATACTGGTTAATAATGCCGGTATTACCCGTGATAATTTGCTGATGCGCATGAAAGAATCAGAATGGGATGAAATCATGCAAATTAATCTGAAATCTGCTTTCCGTGCCAGCAAAGCAGTCACCCGCAGTATGATGAAAGCACGCTGGGGCAGAATTATCAATATAACCTCTGTAGTCGGTTTTATCGGTAATGCTGGCCAGGCTAATTATGCTGCAGCCAAGGCCGGATTAGTCGGATTCAGTAAATCAATGGCGCGTGAAGTGGGCTCGCGCGGGATTACCGTAAATTGTGTAGCTCCTGGTTTTATCGAAACCGATATGACAAAAGTTTTACCGCAAGAGCAGCGTGATTTTTTTGCTGGGCAAACGGCATTGAATCATTTTGGAACTGTAGAAGATGTGGCCGCCGCAGTTTTGTTTCTGGCCAGTGAAGAAGCTCGTTACATTACCGGACAAACGCTGCATGTGAACGGCGGAATGCTGATGCCCTAATATTAGTTAAAGTATTTACAAAGCCATTTTTATCATCTGATAAAAATGGCTTTGTTTTGTATCAGGGATAAATACTATTAAATTGAAAAATCTTCTTCGTAAGAAGAATACAGGGCAGATTCAATCCGCGACCGTGTTAACCCAGGAGCGAATAAGGCCAGAAACTCATAGCCAAAACCACGCAGATAAACATCTTGTCTGAGTATTATCTGGATAAAGGAAGGTTCAAACAGATGTTCTGCACTAATCTGCTGTAAACCTTCATCTTGTTTACTGTCAAAAGCCATGGTGGCCAGCAATCCGATACCCAGCCCCTGAGCAACATAAGTTTTAATGACATCCGTATCGGCTGAAGCCAGTTTAACTCTGGGTAACTGATAGCCTTCCTGAGTAAAAGCACGGGCGATTTTAGATTGTTCAGCGAAAGCAATATCATAAGTGATGAGCGGATAAGCTGTTATGTCTTCGAGCCGTAATGGCCGTTTTAAATCAAGCAGAGGATGATTATTAGGAACTACGATACTGCGATTCCAGGCTTTACAGCTCAATTTGCGTAATTCAGGATGCTCACTTTCCATTTCCATACCAATGGCAAAATCTACTTCTCCCTCCAGCACCATATGACTAATGGCTTTAGGGCTAGCTGTATGGATGCTCAGCTGTACCTGCGGATAACATTCAACAAACGCTGAGATAATTTTTGGCAGAGCATATCGGGCCAATGTATGTGTGGTGGCAATGGTCAGGGATCCAATATTCTGGTCGGCAAATTCTGTACCAATACTTTTAATATTCTGTACTTCACGTAAAATCCGCTCGGCAGTTTCCAGAACAATTTTGCCCGGAGCTGTCACTGCAACCATGCGTTTTCCATGACGAACAAATAATCGTACGCCTAGTTCTTCTTCCAGCATGCGTATTTGCTTGGAAATACCAGGCTGAGAAGTAAACAGTACTTCCGCTGCTTCTGAAACATTCAGATTCTGACGATAAACTTCAACTGCATAACGTAACTGTTGCAGCTTCATAGTATTTCAGCCCCTTTTAGGTTTGGAGTTTTTAACTGTCGCTCAAATACAACAAAAAAGCTTCTTTATCTGCATCATAACTCAATTTACCCATTCTGACATGGAACACTTTCACTCTAAGCTTAACATTTTTACACGTTAATCCACCTGTAGCAGACCCTTAGGATAATAAAAGCTTGCTTGTTGTTTTCATGCAACTTAATTAGGGTAAACGCGTGAATTTAGTTGTAAATAAGTGACACAAAGCTATTTTTTAGGCATCATGCACAGATAGGAAGCGGGTCGTCTAGCAGCTTCGCCTTGGTAGTTTGCATATTGACAGTTTATGCTGCGGTTTTTTATAGTATAGACTTGATTTACCAAGCTACCCGCCCGGTTTGAGCGGCCTGTAAATGGTATTTGTGTATTGATCAGACGAATTTCAGGCTGAATCAACACATAACAAATTTTTTGATGAGGGAATAACATGACCAAACAGCTAAAATTGAGCGCATTGATCGTTGCTATGGCTGCTTCAACTGCCGCTTTTGCCAATGGTGTTGTACCGGGTGCCGACTGGACCGGTGAACCTGCTGGTGCTTACAATGGCTATACTACCAGTTCTGCTCCTGAAAAAGGAACTGGCGAAATTATCGTCACCCGCGAAAATGGTGCCGATGGTACACCTGAATGTGTGAAAAACCGTTTCAACAACGATCAAGAACCAACTCTGGGTAACAATTGTGGTCACCCAATTGCACAGGCTGCTCCAGAAGCACCTAAATTTGTTGATGAAACAGTATCTTTGTCTGCTAACTTCCTGTTTGGCTTTGATAAATTTACCCTGCGTCCTGAAGCGATCGATACTCTGGATCAGTTGGCTACCCGTCTGGCAGACAGCAGCGTACAGGTTGTACGTGTTGAAGGTCATACCGACTTTAAAGGTTCAGATGCTTATAATCAGACTTTGTCTGATCGTCGTGCTAATACTGTTGCTCAGTATCTGGTTTCTAAAGGTGTTCCTGCTGGGAAAATTTCAGCAGTCGGCTTGGGTAAATCTGAAGCCCGCATGACTGAAACTTGTCAGCGTGAAGTTGCTAAATTAGGCAAGAAAGTTTCAGCTGCTAAGAAACGTACTGCTTTAATCGAATGTATTGCACCTGATCGCCGTGTAGATGTGAAAATCCGCACTCAGGTAGCTAAAAAAGTTAGATAATTTTTCTAATTTTATATTGATGAAAAACCCTGCTTAAAGCAGGGTTTTTTTATGCCAATAAAAATTTTAAGGAAATCAGAATACCTGTAATATCCTTTGTATAGAAAATTGATAGTTATATTTGACAATAATAGGTTGGATGATCTGGTATCAATTTAAAATCATCAGAATTATATTACTTTAAAATATTTTCAGATAAGTGAATAATTATTAATAAAGTGTTAATATGCATGTTGGTAAAAATAAAATATGATTGATATGAATTATTTGTTCATTATTTCTATTAGTAACGGTTTTTCGAATATGCAAATAGTATATAAATAAAAATGGCATATTCATATATAACTAAGTAAACATTAAATCTATTTAATGATAAGTATTCAGTAAAATATAAAATCATTTCATCTATGAAATTTTTTAAATTCCTGTTTTTAATTTTATGCTGTAATTTACTTTTTGCCTGTACCGCACAGTTTCAGCGAGTCCCTAATGTTTCGGGTGAAAAAAAACATGTATCAGTAAAATTTCAGCGACAAAATACTGCGCCACAGACAGGAGTAGTATTGGTTCAGCCGATGGATTTACAAAGCGGTGATATTTTATTTTCTGCCGACTCCAGTCTCAATTCCCTTGTTTTGCGCTTGTTTGGTAATACTTCGGTTAGCCATGCATTTCTGTATTTAGGAGATGGAGAAATAGCAGAAGCCGTGGGTGGTGGTGTGCATATTATGTCTCTGGCTGAAAGCGTTGATGAAAGTCCGTTACTGGCCGTTTATCGCCATCCGCAGCTAAATGATTTACAGGCTGAAAAAATCCGTGAATTTGCCAGAGCAGAGGCTGGCGGGAAATATAATTATATGGGGATTATCAAGCAGACACCTTATACAGTTACCCGTAAAGTGTGTGAATTGCCAGTTATTCCGCGAGCTTTTCGCCATTTGTGCCTGAATACCATGGCTGTAGTACAGGTAACGCCTTTTTCTTCAGACCGTTACTTTTGTTCGCAACTGGTTGTCGCTGCCTATAATTATGCAGGATTGCCTTTAACCAAAACGCCGGCTGAATGGGTTGCTCCCGGGGATTTATTGCATATGCGTGCCGGTGATATCCCTTCAGTTGTACCAGTATATCCATTACAGTATATTGGTCATTTACGTTGTAAAACCTCTTTATGGCAGCGCAATTGTTCCCTGGCAGATATCTGATATTGATAAACTTCAGATATCTGCCTAATGTATCAAACAGCAGGATATGATTAAATTATTGATTAAATAAATTAGGTAAATTAAAACATGTTTGAATTAATTTATTAATAATAAATATGTATTTTTTGCTTTAAATAGATTAAATTTATTATAAAAATTAATAGTATTCGTTTTGAAATGAGTTATATCTGAATCCTGAGTAATTGTGTTGAGAGAATCAAATACAGAATTGAAAAGGAATAATTTCAGCCAAATCTCCGGGCGCATATAAAAAGTGTAGTACACGTCTGCCATTAGTCTGAATAGCTTTTGACGAAGAATGCACAATAAGTGGTCGCATGATAACAGCTCCTCCTTTAGACAGGGTGCATTCTTGCTCGCCTTTTTGGTCTCGAAGCTGTGGTAGCGTTGATTCATTGATTCTTCCATACTGATGAGTACCGGCAACTACTTTAAGCGGACCATGCTCGTGCTGGCAATCATCTATGTGTAGCCTCACAGCTACCAGTTGCTGCATATATTGTGCCGGCGGTTGTACAAATAACATATTTTGTTTATGTGACCAGCCGGTAAACTGAGTATCAGAAAACTGATGTCTGACTGCTATGCTTAAATCCTGATGTAAAGGTACCAGCCAGTTTTTATCGGCTGATTTTTTGAATAATGTGCATTGGATTGCCACCGGGTTTATTGGGAGCAAGGAAGTAAGCTGAGTATTATTTTTCAAATTGTTAGCAAGTATCTGACACCATGGTTGTGTCAGAAGCTCACGACTGCCGGCAGTAGTTAAATTAATCTGTTCTAATTGTTGTTCTATATCTGTTAGTTGCTGAGGAGTAATTAAATCATTAATAACAGCATAACCATTCTGTTCAAAACAATCATATATCTTCATTATATTTTCCGTTTGTATCTGTTTATCTGAATTAATATTAATATCTTCTAATTTTATTAGGATTAGGTAGATCCTATTTATAGGATAATATATTGATATTTTCCATTATTTATTTAAAATGATTTATTTGTAATATTTATCTATACTATAGTTTTTCAAGGTAAGCAGAATATATACTCCTTACATTAGTCAATTTTTTCTTAATAAAATTAAATTGATTAATTTCTGTATCTCATAAAATAGCCCTAGACACTATATCAAGTTTTTATGCTGTCATGTCAAAGATTGGTAGTGCTAAGCCTGTCAAAATATGTGTTTATGTCTTCATATGGCTACAAAACTTGAATTTATCTGTATTTTTTGCTCGTTTGTGAATTGAATTCAGTTAAGTATATGATTTATAGATGTTATAAACTATCATTCATCATTAAGATATTGTATAAATGAAAATTTATTTATAACCTGATGTATATCATAAAAATTATGATAAAAGAAAAATATGACCAATTTTTAACTTATACTCAGGAACTTATCTGGTATGGTTTTTATCAATCAATTAAGGGGAAGCTTTATGTTTTTTAAAAAATTCTGGAGAAAAAAATCAAATTCTGATATTCAATCAGTACAAGATAAACCAATCGCTCAAGATAAGATATCTCTCGCTATTCAAACATTCTGGACACAGGTAAAAGCATCTGAGCAGACATTTAATACGCTAGAGCCAATCTCTATCATGGAAAATCTCAATAATCTTTTAATAGATAATCAATTAAATGTTATTGCTGAGCTTACACGAGGAGATAAAAAAAATCATAAAATAATTTTTACGGCTGAAGGCCGAATTGAGCAGTTTGAACTAGTGATACGAATCGTTAAACATGCACCGGATCTGAATTTTTTTGAAATAGAAGCATTTAGGACGCGGGTTGAAAATCTGGATGTATTCTCTATAATGCATCATGATCATTCTCTTTCATTGAGCCCGGCTGATTTATTGATTTATCATCATGAAGAATATCGTAAAATCTCTTTGGAAATTGCGTTTGGTAAAACTATTCCTGAAGAGATGAAGCAAATCGCCCAGTCGACTGCATTTATCTTGCTTGATCATGCATTAGGAGAATATGATTTTTCTATTAAAATCGATTGTGTCAACTTTTTAGAAATTCCCAAAGAGGCAACCGCAGTACCTCTTAATGAATTTGTAACGGTGTTTGATCAGTTATGGCAAGATAAATTAAAGCATACAGGTATTTTTCCTCTTTCTGATAAAGAGGATAGATGGAATGTATTTGAAATCAGTGATCAAAATGATCCTGATAACAAAAGATTTGTGCAAAGAAATGAGACAGCCGATGTATTGGTAGGTGATTTCAATTATTGCTATGCTTTAACTATAACAGCCGATGTGGATAGTAAGGAAAATTTATCTCTGGTTTATGAACTAGAAGATACTATTAATCCGGCTCTACGATTTAATAAACAGGGCATTCATTGTCAAAATACCCTTTATCAGGGTGTAAGAACCATGTTATGGCATGTGCAGGATAAACAATCAGCTATGACATTAGCACAACGTCTGGCAGATCAGTATAGAACCCTTTCAATTAAAATTGAGTGCGAATTTGATCCGGGCTGGTCACAATATTTAAGTTGGGTAGAAAAATAAAGATAACAATAGTTTTATTTTTTATTGGTTTTCTTTGAAAATTTTATATTTCTTCTCATTCCAAAAAAAGAATAAATTAACAAATATTTAACAATATAAAAAGCCTGATGGGCTGGTTGAAGCTGTTTCGCGACGAGCAGGAGTTAGCGGAACAAGCTATAGTAAAAAAGAAATAGTATTGAAAAGGCATTGATTTTACGATCTGATGATCATTTAGCATATATTGACTCTGATACAGCCGAGGCTACTATTGCTATGGGTTTGTTCTTTGATAAATATTTAAATACGTATTATTTATTGTTGCAATTCATTTTTGAATAAAATAAAAAAACCGGATAATAAATTAGTATTATCCGGTTCTAGAAATGATAGATTTTTATAAAATATCTTTTTTATCAGTTAACTGAGGTAGCAGTGCATCCTGACTTACTGATAATAGCCCGCTCTGAGTATATATACCCAATTTGTTGCGGGTATCGATAATATCCAGATTACGCATGGTAAGCTGGCCGATACGGTCAGCAGGGGAAAAGGCAGCATTATCTACTTTTTCCATGCTTAACCGCTCCGGCTGATAAGTAAGATTAGATGATTCGGTATTGAGAATAGAGTAATCATTACCGCGGCGTAATTCCAGCGTAACTTCACCGGTAATAGCTTTGGCTACCCAGCGTTGCGCAGTTTCACGCAGCATGAGCGCCTGTGAATCAAACCAGCGTCCCTGATACAGCAGTCTGCCCAGACGCAGACCATTAATGCGGTACTGTTCAATCGTATCCTCGTTATGGATGCCGGTAAGCAGGCGTTCATAGGCAATATGCAGCAATGCCATTGCCGGTGCTTCATAAATACCGCGTGATTTAGCCTCAATAATACGATTTTCAATCTGATCTGTCATGCCAAGACCATGTCGGCCGCCAATACGGTTGGCTTCCAGAATCAGCTCTACCGGATCATGGTATTCAACACCATTTAAAGCCACCGGTACACCTTCTGTAAACCGCACACTTACTTCTTCAGCCGGAATGGTTACATGTTCATCCCAGAAAGCCACGCCCATAATCGGCTGTACGATTTTCATGCTGCTATTGAGCATTTCCAGATCTTTAGCTTCATGGGTAGCACCGAGCATATTGGAGTCGGTTGAGTAGGCTTTTTCAACAGACATTTTATAGTCAAAACCCTGAGCAATCAGAAATTCAGACATTTCATGACGTCCGCCCAGCTCATCAATAAACTGTTGATCCAACCATGGCTTGTAGATGCGTAAAGCCGGATTAGTTAACAGCCCGTAGCGATAGAAGCGTTCAATATCATTGCCTTTATAGGTGGAGCCATCACCCCATATATGTACATCATCTTCTTTCATTGCGGCTACCAGCATTGTGCCGGTAACAGCCCGTCCCAGCGGGGTAGTATTAAAATAAGGCATACCACCCGTATGTACATGGAATGCTCCGCTTTGTATTGCAGCAATACCTTCATGCGCCAGCTGTGTGCGACAATCAATCAGACGGGCTTTTTGAGCACCGTATTCGAGTGCTTTTTGCGGAATAGCATCATAATCATCTTCATCAGGCTGTCCCAGATTAGCTGTATAGGCATAAGGTAAAGCGCCCTTCAGTTTCATCCAGAGTAATGCTGTAGAGGTATCCAGCCCGCCGGAAAAAGCAATGCCAACTTTTTCGCCAACGGGCAGGTGTTGCAGAATAGTGCTGTGGTTACTCATATTAACTCCCTTGAGTGATGTATTTGCAAAATATGAAAATTTATTGCCATACCAGTAGTGCATGGTTGCGTTTACCGCGCCGCAAAATGGTGTAGTGCCCGAAACGTTTGTCATCGCTGCTGAATACGTAATCAGCACTGTCAATTTTTTGCCCGTTAACCATGACTGCTCCCTGACTGATAAAGCCGCGTGCTTCATTATTGGATTTGGCCAGTGACGCAGTAGTTAAGGCCTGCACGATATTGATGGATTCAGTAACTGGAAATGCAGGTAAGCCATCCAGAGATAATTGCTGAAAATCGCTTTCAGTAAGTGCACTCTGATCTTCGGCAAACAGGCTGGCAGAAATACGCTGTGCTGCAGCCAGAGCTTCTTCACCATGAATCAGTCGGGTCATTTCCTCTGCCAGAATGCGCTGTGCCTGTGGCTTACTGCCACTGGCCTGATCGCTGGCTTCAATGGCCTCTATCTCTGCCATACTGAGGAAAGTAAAATATTTGAGGAATTTATATACATCCGCATCAGCAACTTTTAACCAGAACTGATAGAACTGGTAAGGAGAGGTTTTTTCTGCACTCAGCCAGACTGCACCACCTTCGGTTTTACCAAATTTAGTTCCGTCAGCTTTAGTTACCAGTGGTAGTGTCAAACCATAAACGGTAGCCTGATGCAGCCGGCGGGAGAGGTCAATCCCTCCGGTGATATTACCCCACTGATCCGAACCGCCGATTTGCAATACGGCACCGTGGCGGCGATACAGTTCAGCAAAATCGTAACCTTGGAGCAGAGCATAGGCAAATTCGGTAAATGAAATACCTACATCATCACGGCTTAGACGCTGTTTTACTGACTCTTTGTTCAGCATGGCATTTACAGAAAAATGTTTGCCGATATCGCGCAGAAAATCCAGACAATTCATGCTGCCGAACCAGTCAAAATTATTTGCCATAATGGCGGCATTGTCACCACTGAAGCTAAGGAATGGTTGTAGCTGCGCGCGTATTTTGGCTACCCAGTCCTGTACGGTTTCTAAAGTGTTGAGCGAACGTTCCTGTGCCTTGAAGCTCGGATCACCAATCATACCAGTGGCACCTCCTACCAGCGCGATTGGTGTATGTCCGGCCAGTTGAAAGCGGCGTAAAACCAGAATAGGTAACAGGTGACCGATATGCAGACTGTCGGCTGTCGGGTCGAAACCACAGTACAGAGTAATTTTCTTTTCGTTTAATAATGTATCAAGAGCCTGTGCATCAGTGGTTTGAGCTATCAGGCCTCGTTGCTGTAAGTCGTGAACAACGCTGGTCATGATTGGATTTTGTTCTTTCAAATTAAATAAATTAGCTAAAATTAAGTTTGTCTGGCTCAGACTGCACATAAAAACATAATAGCAAATATCATATTTTTGCTGGTTTTGGCTGATTAGTCTGTTTTAGCGCCTAATAATGATGCATTATTTTACACGATTTGTTTATTGCTGCATTTGTGGTTGTAATAAATTGATAATTCATTAGTTTGGTAATGGTCGGAAATACTTTATCAGTTTCTGTTTATAAATAGACACAGTGATATTTATAATAGGTAAATCATATGGATAACCAATATCAAAGCTGATATTTATTAGTTGCTGGCAGATGGTTTAGATAACCGAACCGAGAGGGTTCGATATGTCAGGCTAAAAAATAAATTTATTATTAACCGAAATGCATAAACCAGCTATATTCTGGATAAGAATATAGCTGGTTTAAAGAGATTAATGGTTATACGTTAAACAGGAAATGAATTACATCACCATCATTTACGATGTATTCCTTGCCTTCAGCACGCATTTTACCGGCCTCTTTAGCTTTGGCTTCACCTCCGCAGGCAATGAAATCTTCGTAAGCAATAACCTGAGCACGGATAAAACCACGTTCAAAATCGGTATGAATAACACCGGCAGCCTGAGGGGCAGTATCGCCTTTATGGATGGTCCATGCTCTGACTTCCTGAACGCCGGCAGTAAAATAGGTTTGCAAACCGAGTAAGTCGTAGCCGGCGCGAATCAGTCGATTCAGACCCGGTTCTTTTAAACCCATTTCTTGCAGAAATTCGGCTTTATCAGCCTCATCCAGATCGGCAATTTCGCTTTCCATTGCTGCACATAGTGCAACAACAGGTGCATTTTCCTGTGCCGCCAGTTGTTGCAGACGTTCCAGATGCGGGTTGTTATCAAAGCCATCTTCAGCTACATTGGCTACGTACATTGCCGGTTTTACAGTAAGCAGACATAAAGGTTTAATCAGTGCCAGCTCATCCTGATCCAGTTCTGCCGAACGTACGGGTTTACCTTCAAGCAGATGTTGTTGCAAGCGCTCCAGAATGGCCACCAGTTTTTGTGCTTCTTTATCACCGGATTTGGCTTTCTTGCTTTCGCGTATGATGGTTTTTTCTACACTGGCTAAATCTGCAAGTGCCAACTCGGTACCAATGACTTCAATATCCGAAATCGGATCTACCTTTCCGGAAACATGCACAATGTTATCATCATCAAAGCAGCGCACAACGTTTACGATGGCATCAGTTTCACGGATATTGGCGAGAAACTGATTACCCAGACCTTCGCCTTTACTGGCTCCGGCTACCAGTCCGGCAATATCGACAAATTCAACGATGGCCGGCTGGGTTCGTTTGGGATTAACGATTTTAGCCAACTCTTCCATACGATCATCCGGCACTTCAACAATACCGACATTAGGCTCAATAGTACAGAAAGGATAATTGGCAGCTTCAATACCAGACTGGGTAAGGGCGTTAAACAGGGTAGATTTGCCTACATTGGGCAAACCCACAATGCCACATTTCAAACTCATGATATTCCTTGAAAACAGGCGATATTTAAAAATGGCTGAATTGTATCATAAAGCATGCAGATACCTGTGCCAAACCGGTAAAACACTGTGTTATTCTCCTTTAAATGCGCATTTATCGCTCTTTAAACGCCAGATAAATACTATATGAATTGAAGTCATATAAAATGATTTATAAAAACAATAAAATAATAATTTTTTCTTTTTGAGTGCTTGCATAATCAGAAAAATATCGTATAATTGCGACTCTCTTGAAATGAGATACGGCGAATTAGCTCAGTCGGTTAGAGCAGAGGAATCATAATCCTTGTGTCCGGGGTTCGAATCCCTGATTCGCCACCAAATAAATCGCAAGCTCTGGTTGAGTTTGCGTTTTTTATTATCTATGTTATTTTATACATATAGCATATAATTTAATTGTCCTGACTGTTTCCTGCGCAGATGTTTTCCGGATTTATTGGTAAACTGTAAAATACAGGCAGCTGTTGATTTTGCTGCCTGTGATCTTAAATACAGATTTATGTTGAATTTTCTGGTTAACATTAACTATTGTGTACTTCTGCTTATTCAAATTAAATTCTTTGATCCATTTCCTGAGCAGGACTTTCATGATTATCTGTTTTGCTGATAACGCGCGCAGGTACGCCTACTACTGTCGAATATTCCGGAACATCATTAACTACGACACTGCCGGCACCTACTTTGGCGCAGGTATGTACACGAATATTGCCTAGTACAGAGGCATTGGCTCCGATCATGACGCCGTCACTGATTTTCGGATGCCTGTCACCGCTCTGTTTACCGGACCCACCCAGAGTAACACCATGTAACAGCGAAATATTATTACCCAGCACCGCTGTTTCGCCAATCACCACACCCGTACCATGGTCAATCATAATTCCATAGCCCATTGAAGCAGCAGGATGAATATCAACTCCTAATACTTCGGAAGCACGATTTTGCAAAAAATAAGCCAGAGTATGGCGATTCTGTTGCCAGAGCCAGTGGTTAATGCGATGGGTCTGTATAGCGTGAAAACCTTTGTAATACAATAATGGTAGACTATAGGTTTCACAGGCAGGATCGCGTTCATAATAGGCAACAATATCTGCCAGGGCTGCATGAATAATAGAAGTGTCCTGATGTAAGGCTTCCAGATAAATCTCGAATAATGCCCGCGCATCCATTACAGCACTGGACATTTTGGTAGATAGATGGAAGGCCAGCATGCGGGCAAAATTTTTATGACGTAATACGCTCAAGTGCAGAAAGCTGGCCAGTATAGGTTCATTGCTGGCTGCTATTTCAGTTTCATGACGAATGGTTTGCCACAGGTTTTCAGCCTGAGTAGCATCAGGTAAATTCATATGTTTAATTTCTCGTTTGCAGATTAAATTTATTGAATCACAATATCATATTGTTCCTGAGTGTAAGTGGTTTCTACTGCCAGAGCAATCGGCTTGCCAATAAAATCACTTAGCATTTTCAGAGAATCGGCTTCTTCATCCAGAAACAAATCTATGACGCTGGGAGAGGCCAGTATACGCAATTGCTTAAGATCAGGACGACGTGATTCGCACACTATTTCACGCAAAATTTCATAGCACATAGTTTGTGCTGTTTTGATGCGACCGCGCCCCTGACAGACAGGGCAGGGTTCACACAGTATCTGGGTCAGATTTTCCCGGGTACGTTTGCGTGTTAGCTCTACCAGACCTAAACTGGTAAAACCGTTAAGTGTAACGCGGGTACGGTCGTAGGCCAGCGCTTGAGCAAGCTCGGTCAGAATTTCCTGCTGGTGTGCTTCGTTGGTCATATCGATAAAATCAATAATGATAATTCCCCCCAGATTGCGTAAACGCAGTTCACGTGCAATCACATGGCAAGCTTCCAGATTGGTTTTAAAGATAGTTTCTTCAAAATTGCGTGCACCGACAAAACCACCGGTATTTACATCAATGGTAGTCATAGCTTCTGTCGGCTCAATAATAATATAGCCGCCAAAATCCAGATTCACCCGTGGTTGCAGAGAGCGGTTAATTTTGGCTTCGATATTGTATTTTTCAAATAACGGACAATCATCCTTAAATAATTGCAATTTATCCAGTGCACCCTGAGAATAATTCGTGGCAAATTCGTGCATGCGTTGATAATGGCTGGTTGAATCCACAATAATGTGATTGATATTGTCACTGTACATATCACGCAATACACGTAAACTCAGGGGTAAATCCTGATACAGTAATGTTTCAGGCGGGCAGGTTTTTGATAGTTGCTGAATATGCTGCCATCGCTTGGTCAGATAATTGATATCAGCCTGCAATTCTGCATCAGTCGCATTTTCGGCACTGGTACGGATAATATAACCATGGGCAGCATCCGCCGGTAACAGATTTTCCAGCCGTTCACGTAACTGGTTGCGTTCCTCTTCGTCTTCAATACGTTGTGAGATGCCGATATGCTCATCCTGAGGCAGATATACGAGAAAACGGCCAGCCAGTGATATCTGGGTAGACAGACGTGCGCCTTTAGTATTAATCGGGTCTTTGATGACCTGTACAACAATTGATTGTCCTTCACGCAGCGTGTGTTCAATACGCTGAATCTGTTCTGGTTGCTGACGCTGCTCGAGTACATCAACAATATGCAGAAAAGCAGCACGTTCCAGTCCGATATCAATAAAGGCGCTTTGCATACCGGGTAATACACGGCGCACCACACCCAGATAAATATTGCCTACCAGACCATGGCCGCAATTACGTTCAATATGGATTTCACACAACGTATTTTCTTCCATTACGGCTACTCTGGTTTCTTGCGGAGTAATATTTACCAGTACCGTTTCAGCCGGCCGCTGAATATCCTTCGGCAGCGATATGTCGCTGTTATGCATGATGGAGCTTTCAATTTAATCAAATCACTTTGTGCAGTCTCCATCTGTACAGATAAAAACTGTACAAAGTAATCTGGTCTGTTTATATAGTGCGATTGACATCATAGCGCAGCCAAGAGTTTCCTGCCAAACGCAGTTGCATACAGTTGTCTGGCAAAGTAGTCTGCAAATAAATATAAAACTTAAATTTGTAGTATTTACTGTAATAGCGGATACATTATTTTAACTGTGAGCAGCTCTTGATACATTCGGCAACTAACCGGGGACCTCGAAAAATCAGACCTGAATACAACTGGATGGCGGAGGCACCAAGACGGATTTTTTCTGCTGCATCTGTGCCAGTCGTAATGCCACCTACACCGATAAGCGGAATTTGCGAATTAATGTGTGCAGATAACTGATTCAGAACGTAATTACTCTGTGTCTGTACGGGATGACCAGACAACCCGCCAGTTTCCTGAGCAAATTTATGCGTATCCAAAGCAGTTTTGTCTATAGTAGTATTGGTGGCAATAATTCCGTCTATTTGAGTATTCAATGCAACCTCTGCAATGGCTTCAATTTGCTCTTCATCCAGATCGGGAGCAATTTTGATGGCAATAGGCACATAGCGGCTTTGCTGAGTAGCCAGCTGAGCCTGACGGTTTTTCAGGTGGTTTAATAATCTGTCCAGCTCTCCGGCACTTTGCAGACTGCGTAAATCACGTGTGTTGGGTGAAGAAATATTAACAGTCACATAACTGGCATGCGGATAGGCTTTTTCCAGACAAATCAGATAATCATCCACTGCTTTTTCAATCGGTGTGGCAGCATTTTTGCCAATATTAATCCCCAATATACCGCGATACCTGCTATTTGCAATATTATTGATTAAAGTATCAATACCATAATTGTTAAAGCCCATACGATTAATAATTGCCTGTTGCTTTGGTAATCTGAATAACCGCGGCTTAGGATTGCCTGCCTGAGGTAGTGGTGTCACAGTGCCTACTTCTATAAAACCAAATCCCAGCATAGCAAGTGCATCAATATATTCACCATTTTTATCCAGACCGGCAGCCAGTCCTACAGGATTGGGGAGCGTTAGTCCCATCAGTGTTGTGGTATTGTTAATATTGTTTTTAGGAAAAATACCATTGGTATTTTTCTGCATGAATGAGAAGCTTGGTTTGCATCCCAGTAAAAAACCACAATGATAACGATGTAACCATTGCAGCGATTTTAATGTCAGGTAATGGGCTTTTTCAGGATCCAGTCTGAATAGCAATGGTTTAATAATAGGATACATGATATTGATGATTGAAAAAGGAAGAAATATTATAACCAACAACACTATCAATTCGGGTGGAAAATAATCAAATTCGGTATGTGTAGGTGAATAAATTATTTAGTTGCTGCCGATAAATATTTTATGTTTTATAACAATAGCCTCTTCATCTGATGATATATAACAATATACCCGTTTATGGTTCTGTAATTTAGAGCAGAAAGCATAAACGGGCATAATAATCAGAATATCTGTTCATTATTGCGGTTATAGCCGGATATCACCATGGTTTGTCAGCCATACCCTGAAAATTCTGCTGTAATGTGCTGCCTATGCTTCGTCCGAAGCGTTTCCAGCTGGTTTCAGCAGTGTAATCTACCAGTTCCGGAGCTTCAATAACATCGCGGGCAACTGTGTAAATATTGCCAAAATCATCTACTAGTCCGACTGCTTTAGCTTCTTCACCGGTATAAGCACGACCGCTGAATATGTCCGGATTATCAGCAACTTTTAACCGGTCACCACGCCCCTGCTGCACCGCCTGAATGAATTGCTTATGAATACTGCTTAGCATTTGTTGCCAGATTTCCGCCTGTTCCGGGGTTTCCGGCACAAATGGATCGCCCATATCTTTATTGTTGCCGGCTATTTTTACCCGGCGTTTAATTCCAAGTTTGTCAATCAGACCTGTAAAATCAAAACTGCTGCCAATAACACCGATACTGCCGACAAGGCTGGACGGATCTGCATAAATTTTATCTGCGGCACTGGCAATATAATAACAACCGGAGGCGCACATATCCTCAGTTACAACATATAAAGGTATCTTCGGATGTTTTGCTTTCAGATGTCGGATTTCTTCATAGGCAATACTGGAAATGACCGGTGAACCGCCCGGGCTGTTGGCACGAATGATAATGCCTTTAACATTTTTATTCTTATAGGCTGTTTTAAGGCTTTTACGTAATAATTCTGCCTGATTATTCTCGCTGCTGATCACACCACTCAGATCAATGACCGCTGTGTGCGGGCTATTGGGTATTGAACTTCCCATCGCTGCTGTAATGATAAAAATAATAATGCACAGCCAGAGTAATCGCCAGACCCAGCGCCAGATTCGATTGCGCCGTTGTTCGCGGTATACTTCAAGTAACAGCTTCTCCAGCATATTGCGTTCCCAGCTGCTATTTTTTTCAGGATTGCCATTTGTCGACCCTGATCCATTAATTTTGATTGTCATTTGCTTTATTCTCTGCTGTTAGTATGTATCCGGCCATTCTGCTTCTGTCAGCTCTGTTGTTGATTCTGTAAAGTGGTTTATAACTGAAATTAAGCCGGAATCTAATTATATCTGAATTAATATTTGTCTATGTTCTTATTGTTTAAGAATTCGGGTCAAGCTTTATCTGTATGAGCGTCTAAATTATAATAGCGCAGCTATTAGCCGGAGCAAGTTAAATTAGACGATAGTTAATAAGCTGAAACAATAGAATAAAGGAAGTTGTTGTACTACATCCGGTACTGTATTTTATAGATAAATTTAAACATTGTATCGAAACTGAAGCTGAGTCTGTTGGTACTGATATCTGTATATTCGAAGGATGAAATCGATTAGTCCGTTTAATGTGCTTAGTCTGTATTCAGCATCATTCATGTTTGTCATTTTGTAATTAAAACTTGGAAAATCATGTCCAGATTCTTTTTTAACGACCGTAAACAACTGGTTAATGAAGCGATTGAGGGTTTAATTATTTCCGCACCTGAAGGTAACCTTGTCAGGTTGGATACGGACCCGGCAATTCGGGTAGTGATGCGTAATGACTGGGATAAAAGCAAAGTAGCAGTTATTTCCGGCGGTGGTTCCGGTCATGAGCCCGCACATGCCGGTTTTGTTGGCAAAGGTATGTTAACTGCAGCAGTGTGCGGAGATTTATTTGCTTCGCCCAGCGTCGATGCGGTATTTAGCGCAATTATGGCGGTAACGGGAGAACAAGGTTGTTTGTTAATCGTCAAAAATTATACCGGAGACCGGCTGAATTTCGGACTGGCGGCGGAAAAGGCTAAAAGTCATGGGATAAATGTGGAGATGGTTATTGTTGCAGATGATATTTCTCTGCCGGAAAACAGACAACCCCGCGGTATTGCCGGTACAGTACTGGTGCATAAGATAGCAGGTTATGCGGCAGAGGAAGGTAAATCCTTATCTCAGGTACGCGAGATAGCACAGCAAACCTGTGACAATCTGTATAGCTTAGGTGTAGCCATGCAAACCTGTAATTTACCGGACTATACAGAAGAAAGACGAATTAAAGCCGGACAGGTCGAACTTGGTCTGGGTATTCATGGCGAACCGGGTGCTTCTGTAGAGGATACGCACAATAGCAAAATATTGATTGATACACTGGTTCGGGCATTATCGAAGTCAGCTGGGGCAGGCCGTTTTGCTGTTTTAATTAATAATCTGGGCGGTGTGTCTGCGCTAGAAATGGCCGTACTGACACGTGAGTTAGCGCATTCAGCTATTAGTAAACAGACAGATTTACTGATTGGTCCTGCATCACTGGTAACTTCCTTGGATATGAAAGGTTTTTCACTTTCCTTGCTTAAGCTGAACGATTACTTTAGTAAGGCACTTAATGCGCCCGTAGAAACACAGGGATGGCAGAAACCCGTAGTTTTACAGCCACTAAAAACCATAGTATGTGAAACTGAATATAAACAGTCAGTTTATATTCCATCCGAAAATGCCCGGATAGCAGAATATATCAATGTCATTACTGATACTTTGATTCGAATGGAAAATCAGCTTAATGCTCTGGATGCAAAAGTAGGTGATGGCGATACTGGAAGTACATTTGCTCATGCTGCTCATGCTATTGCTTCGCAGCTGGCACAAAAACACCTACCGTTAAATGATTTGCCTCAACTGTTGTTGTGCATTGGCGAGCGACTGTCTGTTGTTATGGGTGGTTCAAGCGGAGTATTGATGTCGATTTTTTTCACCGCAGCCGGTCAGAAATTACAGACAGGCGGTACGCTCGTAGATGCATTATTAAACGGGCTGGCACAAATGAAACATTATGGTGGTGCAGATATAGGTGACCGAACTCTGATTGACGCATTACAACCGGCGTTAGATGTATGGCAGAACCGGAATTTTTCTGCCGCCATACAGGCAGCCAGAGAGGGAACAGAAAAAACTGCTGGGATGCATAAAGCCGGAGCAGGGCGTTCATCTTACGTTAATCAGCAAAATCTCGCCGGAGTGCCTGATCCGGGGGCAGTGGCAGTAGCTGAGGTGTTTACTGCACTGGGTAAGTTACAGATTAAGCTGTAAGATGAAAGTTAAAGTGTTTAGATATTACTCATAAATTAATTTTGATTCTGAATAATAAACGGGTAATATCTATGACATATTTTATGTTAAATTAAGCTAGTAATTTTTTGTTTTAAAATAATATTATTTTAAATAATATATTTATACTATTTTAATAGGATAGAATTAGATGAAAGCAGTAATTCCTGTAGCAGGATTAGGTACACGTATGTTACCAGCCACAAAAGCTATTCCAAAAGAAATGCTGACTGTGGCCGATAAACCATTAATTCAATATATCGTTCAGGAATGTGCTGCTGCAGGAATTAATGAAATTGTTCTGGTTAACCATGCATTTAAAGCGGCAATTGAAAACCACTTTGATACAGCATTTGAGCTGGAAACACAGTTGCAGAACAAAGGTAAAACGGCTTTATTGGATGAAATCCGAAACGTATTACCTCGTGGAATGCAAATAATACAAGTCCGTCAAAGTGAAGCCAAAGGTTTGGGTCATGCAATGCTGTGTGCTCGTTCTGTTATTGGTGATGAACCATTTGCTGTTTTACTGCCAGATGTGCTGATAGATGAAAAAGCCTGTAATCTGGCTACAGATAATCTGGCTGCAATGCTAAAACAGTTCCAGACTACACAGCGCAGCCAGATTATGGTTGAACGTGTACCGATGAGTGAGGTCAATAAATACGGCATTGTTGATTGTAATGGTCAGCAGGCTGATTCCGGAAACAGCATCAGGATGAGTGCCATTGTCGAAAAACCTTCAACAGAACAGGCTCCGTCTGATCTGGCTGTGGTTGGCCGTTATGTACTTTCAGCCGGTATCTGGTCTAAGCTGGAAAAAACACTGCCCGGTGCAGGAGGCGAGATTCAGCTTACTGATGCTATCGCAGCCCTGATGCAGCAGGAAGCTGTGGATGCTTTTGTGATTCAGGGTTATTCACATGATTGCGGTAACAAACTTGGCTATATGAAAACTTTCATTGAATATAGTCTGCGTCACAATCAATGTGGTACCGCACTCAGGCAATGGCTGCAGCAGCAAGCATTTTGATACAGGCAGATACAGATAGATATAAACATCGTTTACATTTTGCTAGATGTTTTTGGCAAATGATTCAGGAATAGTTGCAGATCATCCGGTAAAGGAGCGGTAAGCTGTAAAATATCGCCACTAACCGGATGAGTCAGCGTTAATTCAGAAGCATGTAAAAACATTCTTTTCAGCCCGGCTTTTTGCAGGCGCTTATTTATCTGATAATCACCATAACGCTCATCTCCGGCAATAGGGCATAACTGTGATTGCATATGGACACGTATCTGATGGGTGCGACCTGTTTTAAGTGTTGCTTCCATAAGTGTTAATGCTCTGATACCTATATGGTGTAATTGCTCGCCTGCATAACGTTGCAGTATCCGGAACTGCGTATGTGCCCGTTGTCCTTCCTGGGTATTGCCGGCGATACGTACCATTTTTTCCCCTTGTGCGCCGATATATTTCAGCAGTGGAAGTTTAATTTGCCCTATATTTTCCGGCCAGTTGCCAATGGCCAGGGCTAGGTACACTTTATGCGGATGATTCTGGCGGATTGATTCATGCAGTTTGACCAAAGCACTGCGTTTTTTGGCTATCATCAACAAGCCGCTAGTATCTTTATCCAGCCGGTGAACTAGCTCCAGATAACGGGATTCAGGGCGGGCGCGGCGCAGCTGCTCAATAACACCAAAACTAATACCACTGCCGCCATGTACAGCAATACCGGCTGGTTTGTTAATCACAAGTAATACATCATCTTCATACACAACCGTAAATTCCTGAGCAGGAATAGCCAAAGTTGTTGCGGATGCGTGTCTGGCCGCAATGCGAATAGGGGGTAAGCGGATCTCATCATTGGTTTGAATCCGGTCTGTTCCTTTGCAGCGTTTTTTGTTCAGCCGGACTTCCCCGCTACGAATAATGCGCTGAATATGACTTTTCGGTACTCCCTTTAATTCCCGTATTAAATAATTATCCAGTCTCTGACCGGCACTTTCTGCACAGACAGATAAAAACTGCACTGAATCTTTGCTTAAAACCGTCATATTGCTTATAATCCGTAAGCTTTTATAAATAAATAAAAGTCATCAGTGGTCATGACCAAATATCGTGTTGGCAGACTGAACTGAACCAAAAATGGCCGCATTTTGCCCGAAGCTGAAAAAGTGCCTGAAAGCGCAATTTGGCTGTAAATAATGAAATGTTAACGTATTTACCGGAAAAACGCACTGTTGCAGGCGTATTTCCCCGTGTTGCTGACCAGCCGTCAGCAGCAAGGGTTAGTGATTAAGTTTGACTCCATCAGGTGGCAAGCCACGGCTTCAGACGTGATCAGGCAGGACAAAACCTGAAAACGCAGCCGCTAATGTGCCCGAGCACCTGACAGAATAACAGAAGAATGGCTACCCCAGTTAAGTGTCCAATCCATACTGATCGGATACCGGACACACCCTGTTTAGCAGGAATTATGATGCTGAATGGCGGATATGATCTTTACACCTTCTTTATGATGAAAGCCTGTTTAGTTTGCCGCGAATGATTTAATCGGGCAAGGCTATGGGTGTCAAATACTAATTACAACGCCTCGTCAGTGCACACAACGAGGTTTTCATGAAACGAATGTTATTCAATGCTACACAGGCAGAAGAGCTGCGTGTGGCTATTGTGGATGGGCAAAGTCTGCTTGACCTTGACATCGAAACGCTGGGGAAAGAACAGCGTAAAGGCAATATCTATAAAGGTGTCATCACCCGTATCGAACCTTCTCTGGAAGCATGTTTTGTAGACTATGGCACAGACCGTCATGGTTTCTTACCATTTAAAGAAATCTCACGCAGCTATTTTCAGAATTATGAAGGTGGCCGTGTCCGGATTCAGGATGTACTTTCAGAAGGTATAGAAGTCATTGTACAAGTGGAAAAAGATGAGCGCGGTAATAAAGGCGCAGCTCTGACCACTTTTATCAGTCTGGCCGGACGCTATCTGGTACTGATGCCGAACAATCCGCGTGGCGGCGGTGTTTCCCGTCGTATTGAAGGAGAAGACCGGCAGGAGCTCAAGCAGGCAATGAGTGAGCTTGATACACCGCGCGGAATGAGCCTGATTGCACGTACAGCCGGTATTGGTCGCAGTACCGAAGAATTACAGTGGGATCTTAATTATCTGATTCAATTGTGGCGGGCAATTGAGCAGGCGGCGCAGCAGCATAGTGAGCCTTACCTGTTGTTTATGGAAAGTTCCTTACTTATTCGTGCCATTCGCGATTATTTCCAGCCGGATATCGGGGAAATCCTGATTGACTCTCAGGAAGTGTATGATCAGATTCGTGAGTTTATGTCTTATGTGATGCCCGCCTATATTAACCGGTTGCGGCATTATACTGATCATATTCCGCTGTTTTCCCGTTTTCAGATAGAGCAGCAGATTGAGTCTGCGTTTTCGCGTGAAGTTGCTTTGCCATCCGGTGGTGCTATAGTTATCGACCACACCGAAGCATTGGTATCCATAGATGTTAACTCTGCCAGAGCAACCCGTGGTGCGGATATTGAAGATACCGCTTTCAAAACCAATATGGAGGCTGCTGAAGAGGTTGCACGGCAGATGCGTGTGCGTGACCTGGGCGGACTGGTAGTTATTGACTTCATTGATATGGAGAACAGTAAAAATCAGCGTGATGTAGAAATTACCCTGCGTGAAGCGCTGAAAAAAGACCGTGCCCGGGTACAAATGGCTAAATTGTCCCGCTTTGGTTTAATGGAATTATCCAGACAGCGCCTGAAACCATCATTGGGAGAAAGCAGTCATACCATCTGTCCGCGCTGTGCCGGCACTGGCTTTATCCGCAGTATTGAATCAACTGCATTACATATCCTGCGCATCATTCAGGAAGAGTCAATGAAGGATAACACTGCCGAAGTACGGGTACAGGTACCGGTAGATGTGGCTACTTTTCTGCTGAATGAAAAACGTGCTGAACTGTTTGGTCTGGAAGAACGCCTTGATGTATGTGTATTGCTGATTCCGAATATTCATCTGGAAAATCCGCATTACAGCGTGACCCGTGTACGTACTGATAATGTCGAAGAAAATACCGTTCCCAGCTACCATCAGGTACAGGAACCGGAAAATACAGGCGAACTGCCTTTTTCTATTGGTCAGAATAAACCGGTTAAGCCAGAGGCGGCTGTTAAAGGAATTCATCATACTCAGCCTGCTCCGCTTATTGAGAAGACCGCTGCAGGTAAAACTGAATCAGCAGGTATGTGGAAAAAACTGACTGGCTGGCTGGGTAATCTGCTGGGTGGAAAAGCGGTTGAATCTGCTGCATCAGATCGTACGGTAGCAGAAAAAACTGTCAAAACCACGCATCAGAAAAAAAATCAGAAATCCCAGACACAAGAACGCCGTCAGGCACGTGCCGGCCGGCTGGCTAAAAATACTGATTCAGCCTCCAAAGGTAATAGTACCAATGACAATAAAGTATCAACTGATCCGGCAATAACTAACCGGTCAGCCAATGAGAATCGTAACCGGCGTGAAGAAAAGCGTGCTGACAGATATGCAACGGTACAGGCTGATACAGTAGCTGATTCAGTTCAGGAACAAAATACTTTTAAACAGGAGCAGAATACCTCGCGCAGACGTCGTCAGCGGACATCAGGCAAAAATGAAATGCCTGTGCAACAGGCTAATATAATTAATCCGGTAAATGAAGCTCAGGCCGGAGATCCTCTGATTATTACTCTGACAGATACCGGATCGAAAAGTGAACGGCATAAAGCACGGCATGATAAAAATAGTCGTCGACAGAATGGTAAGAAAAAACGCAATTACATTGTTTCTGCCAGAAAAATAAGTCGAAATATTGATATTGCCGCTATTACTGCACAAATACAGCTAACTACTGAGCATGTACTCAATCCTGAAAAAGATATTAATCGTATTAGTATTTATTCAGCGCAAACGAATACGTTGAGTGAAACTCATGATGTAATCGTGCAAAATGCAGTCGCACAGGCAAAGCTGGCTATTACACATGTGCTGGCGCAGTTAGAAACTGAGCAGCAATTATCTGTTGTTGATAAAGCAGATATTGCTGGTACTGAAACTATTATTCAGACTCAAAAGGCAATTACAACTGAGCCTGAAATAATGATTACCAGCACAGATGCAGATATCAGTTTGTGCCGTATTGCAGAACAAGGCGGGCTGATACTGGTTGAGACCAGTGCGGATAAGGCAGTTTTAACCGGTAATGATGCAGAGCCGGTTCCGGTGCAGTCTAAACTGCGGCGTAAAGATATTATGCTTAGCAAGACGGATGCTGCTGTGACTCCGACAGCCTTGGAGCAGGTTGAAACCAGAGCATAGACAGATGTGCGCGCTTTTGGTAGCTAAATGATTAGTATTTCGTTTGTATGAATACCATCAGCGCTTCTGAGAAAATATCATGCTGAATTAAGAATGATATTTATAAATTACTTATTAATTTGTACAATACTGGTAACCAATTAAGCAGCTATTGGAATGTATTTTGCACAGGTGACAATGAGTTACCTCTGATACAATAGCTGCTCAGACTGATTATTTAATTCAGTTATTGTGTTGAAAAAGTGCAACACTTTTAAAAACTGAAAATATTTTATTTTAATGGATTATTTTTTATATAATTCATTGAATTTAATTGAAAATATTGTTATCTACCTATTATTTGCCGCAGCAGGATTGGTCAAAAGTGTTGTGTGTTTGCAAATGAATTTGTTTTTTTGCAACTAAAGCATTATATTGACAGCCATGAAATCGCTAATGCGGCGATTAATGCAAAACTTTAAAAGCTCTTCATTAGGTTTTTGAAGTTTGTTTTTTCGACATAGAAAAGGAATACAGCAATGAAAAAAACCCTGATTGCTTTGGCTTTGACCACTTTGCCGGTTGCCGCTATGGCTGAGGTTGTTTTGTATGGCCAAATGAAAGCAGGCTATGAAGTTTCTTCTACTAAAACCAGTGGCGAAACCCGCGGTCCGTACCAGAATGGTATTGGTGACTACGGTTCACGTATCGGTTTCAAAGGTTCTGAAGACCTGGGTAACGGTCTGAAAGCTATCTGGCAGGTTGAATCCCGCATTCATTTGGGTAATAGCAATGGCGGATCTGATGGCTGGGCTAACCGTGACTCTTTCTTAGGTCTGGCAACTAAATACGGTACTGTTCGCGCTGGTCGTATCAGCAATCAGATGAATGCTAATATGGACATCGTTGATGCATGGGAATACAACAATGAAGCATTGGGTCTGGGTAAATTCACCCGTACTGATGCCCGTTATGTAGGTATTGCTTACGATTCTCCGGAATGGGCTGGTTTCAGCTTCAACTTATTGTACTCTCCGCGTGATAACGTAAACGGTGGTGATCGTCCTGCTGAGTACGCAGCTGGTATCGGTACCGGTGAGAAATACAGCCTTGGTTTGAACTACCAAAATTCTGGCTGGTTTGCTAAATACGGTTTTGACTACCTGAAAAATTCTGCTGTTAAAGTTGATGATGATCTGACAACAGATCTGAAAGATGGTCAGGTACACCGTGTTGAAGGTGGTTATGATGCCAATAATTGGTTTGTAGGTGTTGGATATCAGTACACTAAAAACACTACTTCATACTACAGAGGTTTAAAAGAAGCAAGTGTTGGTAGCATTGGTGACCACAATTTAACTTGGGACAACCAGGGACAGGAAGCAGCTCTGACTGTTGGTTATCACTTTGGTAATATTTTCCCGAAAATTTCCTATGCTCATGGCTGGGATGTAAAAATTAACGGTGACAAAGAGAAAAACACCAAATACGATCAGGTTGTGTTAGGTGCTGATTATGACTTCTCTAAACGTACCACTGCTAATGTACAGGCAGGCTGGTTGCGTGAAGGTAACGGCGAAGGTCTTGGTAAAGACAAAACTACCGCTGTCGGCGTTGGTCTGAAACACACATTCTAATTAGTGTTTAATTCTTACTGATTAGTATTTGAATCTGATCCCTGATTGAAGAACAGTTTAGTTTGTTCTTCAGTCAGGGATTAATTTTTTAACAATATAAATAAAATGCTATCCCAAATTATTTAACAGCTGGTTCTTCTACATTTCATTCTCGGTATTCCTTTCAGAATTTCAATACGAATACATCGAAACCTAATGATTAATGTTATATCCGAATAAATCATTTCTAGACAAATATGTATGGAAATACTCTGATAAATTATTGATACAGAAACAACTAAATAGAAATTATTATTTTTATAAAAAATATAAATATTGATATTACTGAATTATTACATAGTAATGAGCATATACTGGTATAAATTATCATTTGAATTCAAGAATTATTTGTAAAGAAGTTCAGAAATTAATAAGAATTCAAAAAAACAAACCATTTAAGAATATTGATATTTATCTTAATAGTACTGGTTTAACTGAATACCATAAAAAAATGGTTTATCAGTATTGTGGTTCCGGTCAAGGATATTTGTAAATTAATTCTCCGGTTGTTGTAAATGACTTTTCTGTACAATTCTTTTCTGAAATATAAAAAATGTATTTTTAATATTTATTAAAGTCAATTAGTGTTTTTTTTAGTTACTATTATTCTAGTATCTAAGAATATTATCAGCATTTAAATACATTTCTAATATTTATTTTACCTATTCTTTAATGAGGAAAATTACCTGAATCAATAATTAGAATCAGTGGTTTGCTTTTTTATTACCCGACCAGTATATTCCGCACACTCGTCGTAATGGCGATTGATGTAAAACTTCAAAAGCTCTTCATTTGGTTTTTGAAGTTTGTATTTTTGACGTTGAGACTAGGAATACAGTAATGAATAAAAACCTGATTGCTTTGGCTTTGACCACTTTGCCGGTTGTTGCTATGGCAGATGTTGTTTTATACGGCCAAATGAAAGCAGGCTATGAAGTATCTTCTACTAAAACCAGTGGTGACAGCCGTGGTCCGTACCAGAATGGTATAGCTGATTATGGTTCACGCATCGGTTTCAAGGGTTCTGAAGATTTAGGTAATGGTCTGAAAGCTATCTGGCAGGTTGAGTCTGCTATCCATCTGGGTAATAGTAATGGTAAAGCTGATGGCTGGGCTAATCGTGATTCTTTCATTGGTTTTCAGTCTGAATTCGGTACTGTTCGTGCCGGTCGCATTAGTAATCAGATGAAGGCCAATATGGATACAGTTGATCCATGGGAATACAACAATGAAGTGCTGGGTTTAGGTAAATTTACCCGTACCGGTCAGCGTTATGTAGGTATTGCTTACGATTCTCCGGAATGGGCTGGTTTCAAATTTAATGCATTATACTCTCCGCGTGATAATGTAAATGGCGGTGATCGGAACAGTGAGTATGATTATGGTATGGGTGCCGGCGATAAATACAGTATCGGTCTGAATTATCGCAATGCCGGATATTTTGCAAAATATGGCTTCGATTATCTGAAAAATTCAGCAGCTATAATGACTGAATCCGGTAACACTAAATTAAAAGACGGTCAGGTACATCGCGTTGAAGGCGGCTATGATGCTAATAATCTGTTTGTAGGTGTAGGTTACCAATATACCAAAAATACCAGCTCTTATTTCAATGGTTTAAAAGGTGCTTCTATTCCTGTAGGCGTAAATGAGCAGGGTAACTTAATCAGCATGAATGTTGGTGATCATAATGTAACCTGGGATAATCAGGGACAGGAAGCAGCTCTGACTGTTGGTTACCACTTTGGTAATATTTTTCCGAAATTCACTTATGCCCATGGCTGGGACATTAAGTTGGATGGCGATAAAATGAAAAATACCAAATACGATCAGATCGTATTAGGTGCTGATTATGATTTCTCTAAACATACTACTGCAAATGTACAGGCTGGCTGGTTGCGTGAGGGTAATGGCTACAATGAACTGAACGAAAGCAGAGGTAAAAATAAAACTACTGCATTTGGTGTTGGTCTGAAACATACTTTCTAATCAGGCTTTGTTAGCTGATTTTAGAATAAACCCCGCAGCAGCGGGGTTTATTTTTTATATCCGGTAAATCTAACCAGTTAATTATTGAAATAAAATACATCTGTACTTTGTATCTGCAATCAGATTTGCATAATTATTTAATTACTGATTTTTCTTAAAAGCCGTTTTTGTTTCTGTTTTATTTATTACGATGCCGTTTGATATACCAGTATATCAGCAAAGCAAATACAGCTACTATCAGAATAACAACAAAGAGCAGTTTCGTATATTGTTGAAACTCTGCAAACAGCCATTGCGCTGATTGTCCGAACAGATAACCAAAACTAACGATAATGGTTGCCCAGAGTAAAGCGCCTAATGCATTAAATAACAGAAACCGATGGAATGTTACTTTACTCATACCGATGGCAATCGGGCCGGCAATACGCAAACCATACATGAAGCGTACTCCGATAATAATGACAGAGCTGTGTTTACACAGCAAACGATCAGTTTTGGCTACCATCGGATCCAGTTTAGGGAAATGCTGCAATAGGTGTTTACCATAATAACGGCCAAGCAAAAAACATATCTGGTCTCCCAGCATCCCGCCAGCTGCCGCACACAGGATTGAAGGCACAAATAATAAATAGCCTTTGTGTACGAAAAAGCCGGCCAGGGTCAGTATGGTTTCACCTTCAAGAATGCTGCCGATAAATATAGCCAGATAGCCATAGTGATTCAGTAATTGCTCAACATTCATCTGTTTAATAGGATTAGAAAGAAATCATTTGTTAAACATAATGTTGTTTAAACCGTTCTGGCAATCTGTTTTGCCAGAACCAGACAAAATTTACACGCCATATTGTTTGCGGTAATCTGCTACCGGCTGGCGATAATCAGCCAGTGTTGAGTCATTTTCTAATAACAGCAGTAAATCTTCCAATGTGGCAATGGCCGTTACCGGTATTTGATACTGTTGTTCGACTTCCTGAACGGCGGATTGATTTCCCTGACCTTTTTCCATGCGGTCAAGTGCAATGGCTACACCTGCGGTAACCGCGCCTTCATGCTGAATGATGGCAACCGATTCACGTACAGAAGTACCGGCTGAAATAACATCATCTATAATCAGTACACGACCTTTAAGCGGTGCACCAACCAGTACGCCACCTTCGCCATGGTCTTTTGCTTCTTTACGGTTATAGGCATATGGTACATTACGCCCTTCTTCCGCCAGCATCATGGCTGTTGCTGCGGCCAGAATAATGCCTTTATAGGCCGGTCCGAACAGCATATCAAATTCAATACCGCTGGCAAGAATCGAGCGTGCATAAAAACGTGCCAGTTGCAGAATACTATAGCCATCGTTAAACAGTCCGGCATTGAAAAAATAAGGTGATTGTCTGCCGGCTTTGGTTGTGAACTGGCCAAATTTTAAAACATGCTGTTGCAGAGCGAAGTGCAGAAAATCCTGACGGAAATCAGACATAATGATCCTTAATGGTAAAATGGCAGATTAAAAATTTTAAGATGTAAATTTTATCATTAATCGAAAGGACATGCGGATGCGCATTATTTCAGCCAATGTAAACGGAATACGTTCAGCTACCAGTAAGGGTTTTATTGATTATCTGGCGCAGGCACAGGCTGATATTGTGTGTGTTCAGGAATTAAAAGCCCAGGAAGCGGATATGACTGAGCAGATGAAGCATCCGCTGGGTATGTATGGTGCGTGGCACACCGCAGTGAAACGCGGCTATAGTGGTGTGGCAATTTACAGTAAACAGCAGCCTGATGATGTGCAAATCGGCTTAGGATGGGAAGATTTTGATCATGAAGGCCGCTATGTACGTGCTGATTTTGGCAAGCTCAGTGTTATCTCTGTGTATTTGCCGTCCGGAAGCAGTTCGGAAGAGCGGCAGCAGGCTAAATTCTGTTTTCTGGATAAATTTTTACCGGTTCTGCGCGAATTACAAGCCTTACAGCGCGATATCGTAATCTGTGGCGACTGGAATATAGCGCACCAGAATATTGATTTAAAAAACTGGCGCGGCAATCTGAAAAATTCCGGTTTTTTGCCGGAAGAGCGTGAATGGCTGAGCCAGATTATCAATGAGCTTGGCTGGGTGGATATCTGGCGTACGCTGTACCCTGAGATTCCCGGTTATACCTGGTGGAGCAATCGCGGGCAGGCTTATGCCAAAGATGTAGGCTGGCGTATTGATTATCAGATGGCTACGCCAGCACTGGCTGCCTGTGCACAAACTGCTACGATCTATAAAGAAGAAAAATTTTCTGATCATGCGCCTTTAATTGTTGATTATGACTATCAAATAAAGTGCTCGAAGTAATGCAATTGGTTTTCGGCTGTCATATATAACAATCTGATCAGCAGGTAGCTTGCGTAACCAGTAATATTATTTAATCCGGCTGCCAGTGAATAGGCAGAAGCGGGTAGGGTAAGCGTGCTTTATCCGTTTATGATAAATTCTATTTCCCATCGCTATCATTAATTGCATTCGCGTAAAGCGTTCAGTAAACGCCTGTATATTGATTGTCTGATGGCAGACTGATATTTGCCGTGGTAATAAATATGGGAATATCAGGAACCGGTATTCATGGAACTGAGTTAATGTGATTTAATTAATGGTCTCTACAATCTCGTATTCCTGCATTTTATATAATAATGTTCTTTTGCTGACGCCTAGAGAGCGGGCAGTATTTTCCCGGTGTCCGTTATTCAGTCTCAATTCATTAATGATTAATTCCTTCTCATAAATTTTGACTTTTTCTTTCAAGGTGGCACCCAGCTGTTCATCTTCACTAAAATCAGGATGAAAATCTGGTGTTTTTTTATGAGCAATAATTTGTGCGGGCAAATCTTGCGGATAGATAAACAGTCCGTTGGACATGACTACTGCATGTTCGATGGCATTAGACAGTTCACGTACATTGCCCGGCCATGGGTATTGATTAAGTACTTCTACCGCACTAATCGAAAAATCCAGTAATTCCTTATTATTTTCATGGCAAAACTGATTGGCAAAATAGCGCGCCAGCAGCATGACATCATTTTTCCGGTCGCGTAAGGGTGGTAAGCTTAATTCCATTACGTTCAGTCTGTAGAATAAATCTTCGCGGAATTCACCAGTGCTGATCATATCCTGAAGGCTGCGATTGGTAGCGGCAATCAGTCTGAAATCAGTTTTAATTAATCTGCTGCCACCGATTGGTTCGAATTCTCTTTCCTGGATTACCCGCAGAAGCTTAACCTGTAGATTGGTTGACATTTCAGCTACTTCATCCAGAAAAAGTGTCCCCTGGTGTGCCCGCTCAAATAAACCAATCTGGCGTTGATAAGCACCGGTAAATGATCCTTTTTCATGCCCGAATAAAGTACTTTCCAGCAAGGTTTCCGGTAATGCACCGCAGTTTACTTTGATAAACGGGCCGGTTGAGCGGGTACTGTAATAATGAATGGTTTTGGCGACTAATTCTTTACCCGTACCGCTTTCACCAGTAATCAATACGGTGGTTTTGGTTTGTGAAATTTTGGCAATATTGCGGCAAAGTTCCATCATATTCGGGCTGTTAGTCAGAATATGACCCTTATTATCCGAGCTGAATAATTCTATTTTCGGCGATAAATCCATTCCCTCTTTTTTAGCTTTGCTCAACTCCAGGGTACGTTTTATCAGTGCTTTCAGTTCATTCAGGTCAAAGGGTTTAACAATATAATCAATTGCACCGAGTTTTAATGCTTCTACCGCCGTATCCACACCGGCATAGGCGGTCATAAGGATGATGGATATATCCGTATAGTTCTGTTTAATTATTTTCAGTGCTTCCAGCCCGCTCATCTGAGGCAGGCGATTATCCATTAAAATTAAATCAACCGGCTGCTGTTCTAAGGTTTCAATAGCGTCTTCTGCATTATCAACAGCAATAACCTGATAATGTTCCTGCGATAAAAAAATAGATAACAGTTTGCGCAGATTTAATTCATCTTCGACAATTAAGATTTTTTCTGACATAAATTCCGGATTATTATGTATCAGTTAACGGGAAGTGCTACTTCAACCGTAACACCATTGCTATGCTCATTATTTTTAATGCTAATTTGCCCTTTATGTGAGGAAACTATTTTCTCTACCATGGCCAGACCCAGCCCGGTACCAGAAATTTTAGTGGTAAAAAACGGCGTAAAGATTTTATCCATTATTTCGCTTTTAATGCCTTCACCATCATCCTTTATCCGGATTAACTGATACTTTTGGTTAGCAGACATTAATGTAGAGATTTCAATGTTGCCCTGATCACTGACTGCCTGAATGGCATTGATTAACAAATTCAGTATTGCCTGTTTGATTAATTCTTTATCCAGATACAATGGCGGTAACTGGCTGGCTAATGAAAGAGTCAGGACGATGTTATTTGAGCGGTGAGATGAATTAACCAGTACCAGCACTTCATTAATCAGGTCGTTTAATTGCACCGAAACATAATAATTTTTTGAGGGTACTGAGAAATCAAGTAACTGCTGGATAACCTGATTAATCGAATCCACTTCTTTCAGAATAATCTCAAGATATTCATTTTGCTCAGCACGGGGTAAATCATTTTGCAGATATTGCACAAAACCGCGTACTGCAGCCAGCGGATTGCGGATCTCATGGGCAATGCCTGCCATCAGCTCGCCCAGTGCCACCAGGCGTTCGGTTTGCTGGATTAACTTTTCTACTTCTTCCCGTTCGGTGATATCTTTAAAAATAACGACGGCACCAATAATATTGCCCTGATAATCTTTCAGATGGCTGGTGCTGGCTGAGATTCGGATAATTTGCCGGGCAACTGGGAAATCTACTTCCACACCGACATGATCGATACCATTATATAAAGTATCCAGTAAAGGACTTTGAAAATTTTTATCATCAACTATGGTTGAATATGGCCGGCCAAGGACTTGTTCCAGCTGATAGCCGGTGATTTTTTCTGCAGCCGGATTTAACATGGTAATAAAGCCATTATTATCCACAGTAATAACCGCATCCAGTGTGTTTTCCAGAATCAGCTCGTTGATGGTTTTGGTTTTTCTGAGCTTTTCGGTCAGACTGTTAATTCCGCTGACAATTGCATTCAGCTCACCGCGAATAACCGGCAGACGCCTGTCCAGCGAGAAGGGGAGTTTTTCCAGCCCCTGTTTGATTATATTAATATCAGTATTCAGTTTTCTGGATAAAACAGAAGCAATACAAATACAGCTCAGCATACAGATCAGGCTGATAATAATGACATTTTTATCAAATACAAAGGCCTGTTTTTCAATGTCATCCAAAGTTTCATTAGCCCAGATATAGCCGATTATCTGATTATTGCGCACAATAGGAGTCATGGCATTCATGATATTGCCGCGGACTTGCTGGCCGGTTTCAATCATATGCCGGCCGCTGGTCATGACTTCATGCCCTTTATGCTCAGCCGGAATAGATTTACCAACATTCACACCATAGGCTGACTGCGGGGAATACAACACAATGGCATCTAATTGTTTATGATAATAACCGGCTGCAATATTCGGCATGTCTTTCAGCAGCGGTTCAATTTTAGGAGAGAGATACTGATTAAGCTGGGTAATTTGTTGTGTTCGGGGCAGGTTTTTATCCACCTGCTGGTAAGCATCACCTAAAAGCAAATCCAGAGTTTTGGTAATGGCATAAAGTTTATGGCTTTTTTCCTGTCTGAGAAGTTCGCGCCCTTCTTTATCAATTAGAACGGCACAGACAAAAATTGAAAAACAGGATAGGAAAGTCACCAGTAAAAAGATTCGGGCACTGATTCGTTCCGGATATAGGCGCTGAAGGAAGCTAGTGTTCATAAGTGCTCAAATATCCATAATTATCAATAAAATATTTTTAATATCCGGCTGGAACACAGCCAAAATATTTATCTGAATTAATTTTAAATTATCAGATGAATTATGCAAATTAACAAGTCAGGCGATATCGGATAAACTCATTACCACCTGACTGTTTAACCTAATCATATGTCTGTTAACCAGACATAACTATTAGTTTGACCGGATTGTCATTAACAGCGTTCCAGAATAACAGCCGTACCTTGTCCGCCGCCAATACATAATGTTGCCAGTCCCAGCTGTTTATCACGATGAAGCATGGAATAAAGCAGGGTAACCAGAATACGCGCACCGCTGGCACCAATAGGATGGCCCAGAGCAATGGCACCACCATGAATATTGGTTTTATCCATGTCAAAATTCAGCTCGCGTCCGACACCGAGGAATTGGGCAGCAAAAGCTTCATTTGCTTCGATTAAATCGATATCAGACAGCTGCAGTGCTGCTTTTTGTAAAGCCAGCCGGGTTGCCGGTACCGGACCCATTCCCATTATGCTCGGATCTACGCCGCCAGAAGCATAGCTGCGAATATATGCCAGTGGTTTTAAGCCTAATTCTTTTGCTCTGGTTTCTGACATCAGCACAAGAGCTGCAGCACCGTCATTAATACCGGAAGAATTACCCGCAGTTACTGTACCGTCTTTTTTAAACGCCGGTCTGAGTTTTGCCAGACCTTCCGCAGTGCTGTCTGCTTTGGGATATTCATCCTGTTTGAAGATAATATCGCCCTTGCGTGAGCTGATGGTGACCGGAACAATTTCTGCTTCAAAGTCACCATTGTTATTAGCTTCCGTAGCCAGTTTTTGAGAACGCAGTGCCAGTTCGTCCTGTTCCTCACGGCTGATAGAATACTGTTCAGCAATATTTTCTGCCGTAATTCCCATATGGTAATGATTGGTAGCACAGGTTAATCCATCATTCACCATGGTATCGTACAGTTCGGTATTACCCATTTTCAGTCCCCAGCGGGCTTTACTGCCAAGCAGATAGGGTGCCTGAGACATATTTTCCATACCGCCGGCGACAACAATATCATTGTCACCGGTTAAAATACTTTGTGTGGCCAGTACGATTGATTTAAGTCCGCTGCCGCATACCTTATTTACAGTAAAAGCCGGTACGCTGCTGGGAATACCTGCATTCAGTGCAGCCTGCCGGGCAGGATTCTGTCCCAGTCCGGCCTGAAGCACATTACCCATAATCACTTCATTTACCGCACCGGCATCCAGTGCAGCACGTTTTAAAGCTTCGTCAATAACGACTTTCCCCAAATTAATGGCACTTACAGAGGCAAGTGAACCATTAAAACTGCCGATGGCGGTGCGTGCAGCACTGACGATTACGGTTTTTGTCATAATAAACTCCCTTTTTTAACTAGAAAAAGTACAGACCAATCAGGAATATCGGCGTAGTGAATATCAGTGCTGTCATACAATATCCCATAATGTCACGCACCCCGAGACCGGCAATAGCCAGTGCAGGTAATGCCCAGAATGGTTGCAGCATATTCATCCATTGTTCGCCGTAGGCAATTGCCATCGTAGATTTACCTAAATCAGCACCCAGAGCCTGTGCGGCAGGAATTACGAACGGGCCTTGAATAACCCAGTGGCCGCCACCTGACGGTACGGCAAAATTAATAATGCCGGAGCTGAAGAACGTCCAGATAGGGAAGGTATCCTTGCTGGCAATATTGATGAAAAATTCAGTGATAAGACCACCCAGACCGGAATGTTCCATCATCAGCTGAATACCCGCGTAAAACGGAAACTGAATGATAATACCGGCTGTGCTTCTGGCTGCATTGGAGACAGCACGCATGTACGCCATAGGTGTACGGTGTAACAAAACACCGGCAGTCAGGAAGATCAGGTTAACGGTATTAATGGTGATATTAAAACCATTATGATAGAAGTAAATCAGCAGATAACTGATACCCAGAGCACCTACCAGCAAAGAAAGCAGCTTACTTTCTTCCATTTTTTCAGCTATGGTAGCTGTTTTCCGGTCAAGCTTACGCTGAAAATCGGGTTCCGGTGCCAGCAGCTCTGGATTAACCACATTCACCTTACCGTCAGTTCTGACCATAAACCGCACCAGAAGAGGTAAACAGATAATCAGCATAGAAGTAATAAAAATATTACTGGCTGAAAACATGGTCTGAGAAATCGGCACAATGCCCTGCGGATTAGTGTCACTAATCATAAAGTGTGCAACAGGATTCCCCGGAGTTGCCGCCATTAAAGGCATTGACCCGGACAAACCACCACCCCATGTCATAAAAGCAATATAAGCACAGGCGATCAGTAAGCCATAATCCACATTCTTAACCTGTCTGGCCACTTCCTTTGCCAGCATGGCACCTACAACCAGACCAAACCCCCAGTTTAAAATACAGGCAATGCAGCCGACAAACGTAACCAGCATAGCTGCCTGTGTAGGAGTTTTGGCCAGAGAGGCAATAGATACCAGAACAGATTTCACCGGAGGTGAGCTGGCTAAGGCATGACCGGTAACCACAATCAGAGCCATCTGCATACCAAAGGCCAGCAAATTCCAGAAGCCGTCCCCCCACATTTTTATCAGACCCAGAGGCTGTGAATCAGTTAATCCCCAGGCCATGAAAAAAATGATAAATGTAAGCAGTAAAGCAAATATCAGCGGGTCAGGCAGATATTTACTGACCAGATTAGTCGTATGTCTGGATAAACGTGAAATCATAAAACTTATGCCCCTGTAGCAATGGACATCGTTTTCAGATTATCCGCAACAATAAACTCTGCCGTGGTATGCGCTTTTACAGTATCAACATCCACACCCTCAGCGGTTTCAATCAGATACATTTGACCGTTTATAAATTCAAATACAGCCAGCTCAGTAATAACCATGCTGACTTTACCTTTCGCCGTAAGCGGTAAAGTGCATTCCGGCAATATTTTCGGTTCACCGGTTTTAGTACAGTGTTCCATGGCAATAATTACCTTTTTCGCACCTGTAACCAGATCCATAGCACCGCCCATACCCGGCACCATTTTGCCCGGTACCATCCAGTTAGCCAGATTGGCATGCTGGTCGACTTCCAGTCCGCCAAGCACACAGGCATCGACATGACCGCCGCGAATCAGCATAAAAGAAAATGCACTGTCAAACATCGCCGCACCGGGAACAATGCCGCAAGGCTGACCGCCTGCATTAACAATATTCGGTTCATCAACTGTTTTAGGCCCCAGCCCCAGAAAGCCATTTTCTGATTGCAGCGTAATATTGATACCTTCAGGCAAATAATTCACCACCTGAGTTGGTAAACCAATCCCCAGATTAACAACATCTCCGTTACGTAATTCCTGAGCAACACGGCGAGCAATTAATTCTTTTTTATCCATTGTCTTTATTCCTTAATCGTTAGTGCTAACCATAAAATCAACTAATGCTGCCGGTGTCATCACCGCATCAGGATGTATCTGGCCGACTTCTACCAGTTCATCAGCCTGAGCAATCACCGTGTCAGCAGCGGTAGCAATCAGCGGATTAAAATTACGTGCAGCATACTGATAGACCAGATTACCGTTGTAATCAGCCTTATGCGCATGAATGATGGCTAAATCAGCACGGATTGGCAGCTCAAGTAAATACTCACGATTATTAACTGATAAAACTTTCTTGCCTTCAGCAACAATCGTACCGACTCCAGTAGGTGTTAAAACTCCGCCCAGTCCGGCACCGCCGCAGCGAATCCGTTCAGCCAGCGTACCCTGAGGTACCAGCTCAACTTCCATCTCACCGGCAATCATTCTTCTGCCTGTTTCACGATTGGTGCCAATATGGGAAGTAATCACTTTTCTGACCTGATTATTATTAATCAGCGGTCCGACACCAGTGTCTACAAAAGCTGTATCATTTCCGATAAGTGTTATATCCTTAATACCCGATTCCAGAATTGCATTAACAATCTTTGACGGCGTACCACACCCCATAAAACCGCCAAACATAATCGTCATACCGTCTTTAAGAAAATCCCGGATTTTATCGGTAGTGATTAATTTTGTTTGCATCAACGGCTCCTTGTTACACGTTAAAAATTCATCTATGCTTAAAAGCAAGCCACTTTGCTATTGCAATTTGTATACCAGATTGGAATAAGGAAAATAAAATAATAAAATATTGATTTATAAAAATAAATTTTATATGACAAAAGAGTTTTGAATAAACTTGGCGCAGAAAATTGCACTTGCGTGCAAAAAAAAATGCACGATTAAGTATTCATTATTTATTTGACATTAATGATATGTAAGAAGTTACATTGATTTTAGTTACACCAGCAGACAAGAAAATAAAGAATCAGAATAATCCAGGAAAATAATTAATATTATGATTTATTGGATAAATAATTCTATATTGATAAAAATACTTTCAGTTTATTTTTATCATAAATTCTTCAGGAAAAATCCGATAAAGAAATTTGTACAAGGAAAAACTATATAGTATTTGTTTGGCGTGAATAAGCCATAATATATTTTATTAATTTTCTGATCTGAACTGATAAGCACAGAACCTGAATACGTTTATTAGAGTATAAAAGCAAATAGAATTTAAGCTATACAACCATATTTACAATTAAAAATATATAACTACCAATGATTTGTATTTATTAGGCCGTTTTTGAGGCTTAAAATGGCTAAAAAGGCTTGACGAGTTTAATATCGACCCCTATAATGCGCTCTTCCTTTCCCTGATAGCTCAGTCGGTAGAGCGACGGACTGTTAATCCGCAGGTCCCAGGTTCGAGCCCTGGTCGGGGAGCCAAAGGGTCGTTAGCTCAGTCGGTAGAGCAGCGGACTTTTAATCCGTTGGTCGAGCGTTCGAATCGCTCACGACCCACCAATACATTCTCTGATTATCTGATGATTAATTTCGCGGTAAGCTGAAAAACTCAGCAATAAACAGCATCATATTTACCCTATTCACGTACAAAAAGATCATCAGCGATAATAAGATTAATACTTAATATTTAATATAATTATTAATCAGTATCTGTCGTATCAGCCGGAAATAAATGCAATATCACATTTCAGGCAAAATTTATACTGAAAAAATGTTATCAAGAAATGACTTTAGTTTCGGTTCAGCTTCATCTTCCCACTTTTTTATCTCACATTCCCAGAGAATCAGAACCCGCCATCCCTGATTCAGAAGATTTTCTATATTTTTTTTATCACGTTTGATATTAAGCTCAAATTTTTTAATCCAGAAATCCTGATGTGATTTAGGAGCGGATGAATACTTACAGCCGTGCCGGTGCCAGAAACATCCGTGTACGAATATCACAGCTTTCCGGGATCTGAATACAATATCAGGCTTACCAGGCAGATCTGAAGCATATAGTCTGTACCTGTAATTGTTCTTCCATAACCATTTACGTACCAGAATTTCCGGCTTGGTATTTTTGCTCCTGATCTTTGACATATTAAAGGAGCGCTTTTCCGGTGAATGAACATCCATATCTGAATAATATTAACAATAATACTGGAATTTGATTGTTGCCGGTTACAGCGGCAGTTTTATGATATAAACATTTAAATTTAAATGTTTATATCATGATTTCAAAATTTAAATACTTTATAAAAAATAATCTCCGGTGTTAAGGATAACAGATCCGGCAATTAATGTAATTTTTAAAAGAGTAATTACAGTTTGATTACTGAAATCATCTTCTGGGCAATAGCTTTTATAACCGGTACACATACACTGTTCCCGAACTGCCTGTATGCCTGCACATCAGAAACAGGAATTTTAAAATAATCAGGAAACCCCTGTAATCGGGTGGCTTCTCTGGGTGTAAGCTTTCTGGGATTCTGCCCGGGCTGCTCAATCAGAATTTCACTGCCGTCTTTATAATATCTGGCTGAAATAGTATTAGTATATTCAGAATTGCAATTGACTAACCCGTAACCGAAGCCTTTACCCTTGTTTCTGTTTTCAGCTTTCCGTCTCTGATGGCCGGCCCATAATTTATCAGAAATAGTGTATTTAACATCAACTTTATGTTCCAGTATATCACCCACCTTCGTGGGAATTTTTAACGGTTCAGGAAATGTAAAATCTGCTGAATGATCTAAAAAAACTACTATATAAATTCTTTCTCGGTTTTGCGGAATTCCAAAGTCTCTGGCTTTCAGAACATCATAAAAAACTTTATAACCGGCTTTTTTTAAATGATCTAAAATAGTCAGCAGAGTACGTCCCTGATCATGTCCCTTCAACTGTTTTGCTATTTCTGGTGCTGTTATAAGACCTTTGCCTTTGAGTAAGCAAGAAAAGCAACCGATTGCTGCACAAAATTTAAACCAGCGCATAATTTTTTGTCTTAGATAACAAAAACGAATCTCATTTATATTACACAACATTACTATTTGACTCAATTGTTCAATTTCATTCGTTATTTAAATCTGAATGAAATTATATATCGGTGCCGTTTTTTGGGGTGAATATCTATTTCCTCATGAATTTATTAATTATCCTGATAGCAACATTATTTATCAGTTTAAAAACACTCCTTAAAGATAATTGCTTAGTTTTTTAAGTTTCGAAAAGTATTCTTCTAAATTAAAATATTAATAGAATAAATGAAATTTAGTTAAATATTAATAAAATTAATGTGATAATGAAAAATCTAGTAATAGAAGATTTAATATAGAAAATATTGAGAAAATGAATTAGCTAAAATTTTTATATAAAAATTCTGAATTTAATTTAGATATAGAGATTAGAGCAAATTACAAAATAACAAAACTATTAAATAGTTTTAAATTTATTAAATATCTGATTTATTTAAATATATTTATTCTTGTTTTTAGATGGATAACTAGTATAATAATATAAAATCATTAATTTATTTTTGATAGAACAGTATATCATGGTATCTGTATTGGTAAAAGGTAAATAATGGCAAAAGAGTTGAACTTTCTTGATCTATTTGCAGGAGCTGGTGGATTATCCGAAGGATTTATCCAAGCAGGTTTTAAACCTGTGGCTCATGTTGAATCAGATAAAGCTGCATGTTTTACTCTTTTAACGAGAATGGCATATCATTGGTTAAAAAATAATTGTAATCAAGAGTTGTATATAAATTATTTAAAAGGAGAAATAAGCCGAGAAAGCTTTTACAAAAAAATACCAGAGAGTGTTAAAAAATCGATAATTAATAGAGAAATTTCACAAAAATCTTTGCATGAGATATTCTTAGCTATTGATAGTTTATTGGGAAATAATACTTTAGACTTGATTATCGGAGGCCCTCCATGTCAGGCGTATTCTTTAGTTGGTAGATCCTGTGATGCTAATAAGATGTTTGGAGATAAGCGTAATTATCTTTATATATTTTATGCGGAGTTTTTAAGAAGATATAAACCAAAATATTTTGTATTTGAAAATGTGACTGGTCTTCTTTCGGCAAAAGATAGAGCTGGTAAATATTATCTCAATGAGATGCAGCAATTATTTAATAGTTATGGATATAAAACTGAATATTGTGTGCTAAATGCAAGTGATTATGGCGTACTTCAATCTAGGAAACGTATCATATTAGTTGGTAGGCTTGGTAATAAAACTGGATTTTATCCAAAGTTAACACATTGCTATTCTAAAGTTTATGTTAATGAGATTTTTAAAGATTTACCTGTGATTAAAGCCAATGAAGGCAGTGTGTACACCTGTCAAATGCAAAATTATTCAGGAACGTGGTTGTATGACGTTAATATTAAAAATGATGAAATACCTGTAACTTGGCATGTAGCACGGCCAATAAATAAATTAGATGCCGAGATATATAAAATAGCTGTTAATCTTTGGGAAAGTAAAAACCAAAGATTAGAATACGATAGTTTGCCAGAGTCTCTAAAAACTCATAAAAATAGAACAGCATTTATTGATAGATTTAAAGTAGTTGCTGGTAATTTATCTGCCTCACATACTATTCTTGCTCATTTAGCAAAAGATGGTCATTATTATATTCATCCTGATAAAACACAAAATAGATCAATTACCCCTCGTGAGGCAGCACGTCTCCAAACTTTTCCAGATGATTATTATTTTGAAGGGGTTCTGGAAAGACCTAGCAGAACAGCAGCATTTCGTCAAATTGGTAACGCAGTTCCGGTCTTATTGGCTCTAAGAATTGCAACGAAACTAAAGGAGAACTGGAATGAATAATATTAATCATACGTATAAAATTAGGCCTGCAGGTCGTCATATATTAACAATTGGCCGTGATTTAATTCAAAATAATTATGCTGCTATTGTTGAATTAGTTAAAAATGCCTATGATGCAGACTCTAACAAGGTTGAAATAAATTTTTCGTTAAAAGAAAAACCAAAAAATATTTCAAAACTGGAACAATTATCAGAAAAAAGCCTTTTCATAACTATTAAGGATTATGGTCATGGAATGTCTCGTGATACTGTAATAAATAAGTGGCTGGTTCCATCGACTAATGATAAGCTTGAACGAAAACTAAGCCCTAAAGGAAGGGTTATGCAAGGCCGAAAGGGGATTGGTCGTTATGCAGCATCTATGCTTGGTTCAACTTTATTGCTTGAGACAGTTTCTACAGAAGCTGAGAAAACAGTTGTATTTGTTGACTGGCTAAACTTTGAAAAATCAGAATATTTAGATGATGTAGAAATTTTAGTAAAAAGCAATACTGTTGATGAAAAACCTTGTACATCCCTAACAATTGAAGGAGGACGTGAATATTATGAAGAATGGGATAAAAAACAATTTGATAAACTGCGATTTGAGTTGAAAAAATTAATACCTCCTATAGATAAGTCAATCAATAAAGATGAACAAGAATTTAAGATTTACCTAAAAATTTCAGGTTTTTCATCTGAATGGGATATTGAAGAAATTATTACGCCTTACCCTATATTTCAACTATACGATTACAGAATTTCTGGAGAAATTCACTCTAATGGCACGGGTTTTTTAGAATATTCTGTTCAGAAAGCTAAGAATACAGTTTTAGAAAAAATTAACGTAAAATTAAATACTCCTACAAATTGTGGATATTTGAAATTTGATATAAGAGTATATGACAGAGAAGCAGAATCTATAGAACAATTAATAAGTAGGGGGCTTAAAGATGAATATGGTGTTTATGTTGGAAAATTACAAGCACGTCAAATTTTAAATATTTCTAATGGTATAGGTGTATATCGAAATGGCTTTAGAATTCGACCATTAGGTGATCCTGAATTTGACTGGTTGAAACTAAATGAACAGCGTGTACAAAATCCTTCGTTAAGAATTGGCAGTAATCAAGTAATTGGCTATGTTTCTATTGAATCTGAAGAACAATCTAATCTAATTGAAAATAGTGCTCGAGACGGATTGCGTGAAAATAATGCCTATCGAAGATTACAAGAAATCACAAAAATGGTTATCGCTGAGCTTGAAAATAGAAGATTTAGTTTTAGACGTAAAGTCGGATTACATAAACCCATACGTAGTATTGAACATGGATTAGAAAAAATTTCTTCATTAAACAATCTTAAGGATAATGTTTATAGTAAATTGATTAGTAGTGGTATGAGTGTTAAAGCAACGAAAGAAGTTATTACTTTAATCAATAAAGAAGAAGATCAGAGAAGTAGAGTAGTAGAAGACTTATGTCGGGCTGTTGCAATATATCAAGGTCAGGCAACACTTGGAAAAATTATTACAGTAATTCTTCATGAAGGAAGAAGATCGTTAAATTATTTTAGGAATGAAATTCCTAGAATAAATAAATTTATTAATTCTTTTTATAAAACAAATGAATTTAAATACATAGATAAAATTATAGATATTTCCAAAAAAACAATGATACACTCAAAAACACTTTCAGATCTTTTTGCACGATTAGATCCCCTTGCGGCAGGAAAACGTTCTACAAAAAAAACTATTCATTTGGAACAAACAATTTCTGAGTGTTTTTCTATATTTTCTCAACAAATGAAAAATAACCAAATTTCTTATGAAATAAGAGGGGATGGAGTAATAAATGCATGGAAGGAAGATATTATGGCTATATTTACAAATCTTATAGACAATAGTATTTATTGGTTAATTGAAAAGAATAATGATAAAATGAAAATTAATATTGATATAATGTCAGAGAATAATAAATTAAGATATGTAGATATCAAGGATACTGGTACTGGAATACAAAGTTTTCTTATTAAAAATAAAGATATTTTTGAACCACAATTTAGTACAAAACCACAAGGTACAGGTATTGGTCTGTCAATTGCAGGAGAAGCAGCAGAAAGAAATGGCTTAAAGCTTACTGCTTTAGAGTCTAATCAAGGAGCATATTTTAGGCTTATAAATATGGGTATAGAAGATGAATAATATAAAATTAATTCTTGTTGAGGATTCTGAAGCTGATGCAGAATTATGTAAAAACGCGATAGAAGACTTTAACGAAGATAATAGTGATTATAGTATTGAGTTAAAAGTAGTTCGTGATGCGTCTTCTGCAATTGAGGCTTTAAGATCATCACATTATGATGGTGCAATTGTTGATATGAAATTAGCTAATGATGGTAATAATGATGAAGGAAATTTAGTTTTACAAGAAATAAAAAATCAATTACGTAGAGTTCCTGTGGTAGTAATGACAGGAACTAAACATGTTGTGGAGTTTGATAATAATGAAATACCTTTAGTTGGTCAATATACAAAAGGGGGAGATATAAGTTATAAAAATGTGATAGATGAATTAAGCAATATATATAAAACTGGTTTGACACGAATAATGGGTGGAATAGGCGAAATTGAAAAAAGTCTTAGTGAGATATTCATTAAAAATCTTTTGCGACAAATAGTTCCAACGTCAGACATGCAGAGTAATAGTTGGATAGAATATGCTAAGAATGATGCTGCAAGCACAGAAAAAGCTTTACTTCGATATACGCTAAATCATCTAATCCATTATCTTTATGATAATGGTCGCTGTTATCCGAATGAAATGTATATATATTTGTACCCACCTATGAAAGATGAAATAGATACCGGATGTATTTTAAAAGAAAAAGACACAGATAAATTATATATAGTCATGAGTCCCTCATGTGATCTGGCAGTGCGAGAGGGAGGTAGTTGTAATACTGATCGGGCCCTATTGGTAACAATTCAAAAGATTGAAGAGATTAAAGAATTCCAGGATAAATCTTGGGATGAAATAAATAATTGTAAATCAATGAAAAGTACTTTAGCTAAAATCCGAAAAAATAATCAAAATTTATATTATTACTGGTTACCACCTACATCTTTATTTTATAAAAATGGTGCAGTTGTAAACTTCAGATGGCTCTATACATACAATGAGGATGAGTTAAAGACTAACTTTGAACCACCTAGATTACAAATATCTAGCCCTTTTCTAAAAGATATAATTTCTAGATTTTCATCTTATTATGCGCGACAAGGACAGCCAGATATCAATTACGAATAATAAATTGTTTTATGCTAAGAATGTATAATTAATGCAAAATTAGATAGTTTATGTAATTATGATGTTTATTTTTATTTATCATCGTTTTTTTTAGAAACATTCTTTTCCGTAATTATTTATGATGTAACTATCCCCTAAAATAGTACAGCAAGAAAGTAGAAAATTCTCTATGATATTTTTAAGGAGAATTTCAATATGAAAAAATTTTCAGAGCATCAAATTGTATCTATTTTAAATGAAGCTGAAGTTGGCATCTCTGTCA